>NZ_JAVHZD010000028.1:0-123002 GCF_031119615.1 Paraburkholderia sp. SARCC-3016
TAGCCATGTCGTTCTGTGAGCCAAGGAGTTGGTAGAATGTTTTGTCTTCCTAAGACCGCTTGGCCTCCGACTTCCGGCATGAAAGAGAATTTTCGCGCGTTTCTGGAGCGGCTCAGGGCCGGCCAGGAACTCATCGACATCCGCCAGCCCGTCGATATCCGGCACGTTGGCACGCTCGTCGACCAGAGCGACAAGGCGCTGCTGTTCCATAACGTGATCGGTTACGACATGCCGCTGCTGTCGGGCATCATCCGCACGCAGAAGCGCGCGATGATGGCGATGGGCTGCGATAACTACTTCGAAATCGAGAAGATGCTGCAGCGTGGCATTCAGAATCCGATCGCGCCCGTCTATGTCGATACGTCCGCCACGAAGGAGGTCATTCTCAAAGGCGACGACATCGACCTGTTTCGCCTGCCCGTTCCGATGTCGTCTATCTACGACGGCGGCCCGATGATCACCGCGGGCATCGTGATTTCGCGCGACCCCGAATACGGCCTGAACAGCGGCATCTATCGCTTCATGGTGAAGGAGAAGGCGCTGACCGGCATCGACATCGTGACGCCGAACAATATGCGCATGTTCGCGCAGCGCGCATACGAGCAGGGCAAGCCTTGTCCGATTTCGATCTCGATCGGCAACCACCCGATGGAGATCATGGGAGCGGGCTACCGCGCGCCGATCGGCGTCGACGAAATGGCGATCGCGGGCGGCATTCGCGGCACGCCGGTCGAACTCGCACCGTGCGAGACCGTGGATCTGCCCTATATCGCGGACTCCGAAGTGGTGATCGAAGCGGAAATCCTGCCGACTGGATGGACGCAGCCCGAAGGCCGCTTCGGCGAATTCACCGCGTTGATGGGCGGCTTGCACTGGAACCCGAATGTGCGCATCAAGGCGATTCTGCATCGGCGCGACGCGATGTATTACTCGCTGCATATGCCGTGGGAGAACACGTGGCTTGCCGCGCCGACACGTTATCAGGCGATTCGCAGCGCATTGCGCACGGCGGGCGTGCAGGTCAAGGACATCAACGTCACGCTCGGCGGCCGCGCGTTCTGGCACGCGGTGATCTCGATCCGCAAGCAGGCAGGCGAGGGCAAGAATGCGCTGCTCGCGGCACTGTCGGTGATGGACCTCAAGCATGTGGTGGTAGTCGACGACGACATCGACGTATTCAACGGCGAAGAGGTCGAATGGGCCATCGCCACACGCGTGCAGGGCGACCGAGATCTGATCGTGATTCCGGACGCGCGTGCGAAGCCGCTCGACCCGAGCTTGCCGGTGATGCCGCCCGGACAGGTGCCGACCGGCGCGAAAGTCGGCATCGACGCGACGATTTCCGAAGGCATTCCGCACGAACGCTACGAGCGCATTTCGTATGCCTACGCGGATACCGCGAAAATCGCCGATTACGTCGCGGGCAAAGCCGACGAGGGCGTCGTGTCGGGACCGGGCAAAGTGGAAGACGCGGCGCGCGATGCGCTCGCTGCGATCGGCGAAACACCGCTTTACTACACCGCGCTTGCCGAACGTCTTTCCGGCTACGACTTCCAGACGCTGGCGCGTGCGCTGGGCCTGTTGCACGAGCGCGGGCAGATCTGGAAAACCGCGGAAGGCAAGCTGTGCATCCGCGGTTCGCGGTTCGATGCGGTGCCGCCTGTTTCGCGGTGAGGCACGGCGACCGGCCCTCCACCTTCAAACCTGGGCTGCGTCGCCGCGACGAAGCGGCGGCGCAGCCCTTCCAGGAAGAGCTGACATGACGCAATTTCTCCAGCGCGCGACGCGACTGCTATTCGCCGCCGCCGCGTTCTGCCTCGCTTCAATTGCAACCCAGGCCGCACACGCCGCGCCATTGCGGATCGGCTACTGGACGAGCGGCGTGAGCCTCGGCCTCGGCGCGGTGCTCGAGACCGGCGATTTCCTGAAGAAAGCCGGCATTGACGACGCGCGCTTCGTGCACTTTGCCGAAATCAACGCGCCGGCAAGCGGGCTCGCGGCGAACGTGATCGACATCAGTTTCAGCGTGCCGGCCACGAGCGCATTCAGTATCGCGGCGACGGGCGTGCCGGTCAGAATCTTCGGCGCGACGGCGCCGGCCGACGTGACCTTCGTTGCGCCCGCAACGTCTTCCGTTACGTCGCTGGCCGGTTTGCGCGGCAAGAAGGTCGGCATGTCTCCGGCGGGCAGTTCGGTCGCGCTGATGACCGCGGCGGTGCTCCGCGCGAACTACGGCTTCACGCCGGCGGATTACTCCCTCGTGCCCGGCAACGAAGCACGGCTGGCGCAATTTCTGATGCAGCAGCAAGTGGATGCGGCTGCGCTGCGCTCGGTCACCGTCGCGCAACTGACCGAAGTCAAAACGAAAAGGCTCGGCACGCTTGCCGACGAGTGGCGCAAGCTCACGCATTCGGACGCGATGCCGTACCTCGGCGTCGGCGCCGCGCGCAGCGAACTGATTCAACGCGATCCGCAAACGGTGGCGAAATTCATCGTCGCGGTTCATAACGCGATCGCGTGGGGCAATGCGCACCCGGATCAGGTCGCCGCGATTCTGCAGAAGGTGGCGAATCTGCCGGCCGACGATGCACGCATCTATGCCGCACATTGGGCAGAACTCAACACGATTTCGTTCGAGCCGACCGATATCGAAACGCTCAAGCGTGAACACGAGATCTTCGCGGCAAGCGGCACAATCAAGGGAACACTGCCGGCGGACGTGTTCGTGGCGGAGCCGTATCAGATGGCGAAGAAGATCATCGCCGCGCAAAAGCCATGAGCGCCCCGTATCGATCGAAGACGCGAGGCCCGTCATGGATATGAACTCGCTACCGTTGGGTACCCGCCGGCGCATCGTCGTCGGCATCAGCGGCGCATCCGGTGCGGTCTATGGCGTGAGGCTGCTGCAGCTGTTGCGCGAGCTCGACGTCGAGACGCACCTCGTCGTCAGCCGTTCGGCACAGGTGACGATGGCGCAGGAGATGGACATCCAGCTCGCGGACGTGAAAGCGCTCGCCGACGTTCATTACCCGAACGCCGATATCGGCGCGGCGATCTCGAGCGGTTCGTTTCGCGTCGACGGGATGATCGTTGCGCCCTGCTCGATTAAAACGCTGTCGGAGATCGCGACCGGCTGCACGAGCTCGCTGCTCTCGCGTGCGGCCGACGTGATGTTGAAGGAGCGCAGACGGCTCGTGCTGATGGTGCGTGAAACGCCGTTACATGCCGGACATATCCGCAGTCTTGCGGCAGTGACGGAGGCGGGGGCGATCGTTTATCCGCCGGTGCCCGCGTTTTATGCGCGGCCGGCGTCGATCGAAGAGATGATCGACCACACGCTCGGCCGGGTACTCGATCTATTCGGCATCGATGCGCGGACAGTGCGCCGGTGGCAAGGCGCCGTCGGTTGAATCAAAGATATTTTGACCGCTATTTACTCCGAAATTTGCCTCTCCTAGAATGGGTTTCAGAAAGGCTGTGAGGTGCTCACAAATGCACGTAAGCCTAACAAGCGAAACACAACGGGTGAGTGAAGCGAGGTTCTATGCGAGCAAAGATCGTATCAGCGGGTAAGGCGGCCGGCGAAAGCATGCTGCTTGGCGAATCCACGTATATCGCCATCAGGCAGGCCATTCTGTCCTGCACGTTGCAGCCGGGCAGCATGTTGACCGAAGCGGAGTTGATGGATCGGTACGGTGTCGGCAAGTCCACTTGCCGCCTTGCGCTTGCACGCCTTACGCACGAGGGCCTCGTGCGTTCGGTGCCGCGTCATGGCTATGTGGTCGTGCCGATTACGTTGAAGGACGTCGAGGAAGTGTTTGCACTGCGCCTGATTCTCGAACCGGAAGCCGCGCGGCTCGCGGCGGGCCGCGTCGATGCGAAAGCGTTGATGCGTATCGACAAGGCGGCGCGCGGCAATACCGCGTCGAAGAATCACGGTAATCAGATCGGCTTCTTTCTCGACGGCAATCGCGCATTTCATTTGCAGATCGCATCGGCGTCCGGGAACGAGCGTCTGGTACGCAGTATCTCCGTGCTGTTCGACGAAATGGCGCGTCTTGTCGCACTGGGGTTTAGCGACGAGGACGACAGCCCGGAAATTTCCGGCGATCACCGGCTGCTAGCCGAAGCGCTCGGCGCCGGCGACGGCAAGACCGCGTCGCGCATCGCACGGCGGCATGTCGAGCGGTTTCGCGACATGACGATGGAGCGCGTACTGCGCAGCATGAAGGAGGATTTCGAGCACGCGCCGCTGATGGCAACAGGGAGGTAGGCGAGCGGGGCGCAATGTCTCGCAGCACGATTTAGGTCCTCGATTCGAGGTCGTTTTACATAGGCCGCACGGCCGCATCCGCGTTCGACACAATGAAGATATCCCGTGTGATTTCGCAGCTTCTGATGGTCTGCATTTTCGCGCTCGGCGCCATGCGCGGTGCCGTTGCCGCCGAATTGCGCGTCGGCTACTGGACGAGCGGCATCAGCCTCGGTTTCGGCGCGGTGCTCGAAGCACAGAAGTTCTTCGAGAAGCAGGGCTTGCAGGTGAAGTTCGTGCATTTTCCCGATGTGAACGGCCCCACGACGGCGCTTGCCTCCAATGCGATCGATCTCGCGTTCGGCGCGAGTCTTGCCGGTGCATTCAGCCTCGCCCAGCAAGGGGTGCCGGTGCGCATCGTCGCGGCCACGCAGCTGGTCGACGCGGAAGTCGTGGTGCTTGCCGATTCGCCGATACGCAATTTCGGCGAGCTGCGCGGCAAGAAGATCGGCATGTCGCCGCTCGGCAGCGGGACGACCGGTGTCGGCACCGCGGTGCTCGACGGCAACTACGGTCTGAAGCTTGCCGATTACCGGCTGATAGCCGGCGACGAGCCTCGTCTTGCGCAGTTTCTGCTGCAAAAGAACGTGGACGCCGCGGTGATGCGCCCGACGACGGTCGCTCAGGTGTCCGACAGCGCGACCCGGATTCGCGTGCTCGGCACGTTGTCCGATCAGTGGAAGCAGATGACCCGGTCTTCGTCGCCGCCATACATCGGCGTAGCCGTCATGCGCGACGAGTGGCTGAAGAGCAATCCGGCCGACGCGCCGAAGGTGCTCGCCGCCATGCGCGAAGCGGTGCAGTTCGGCGCCGCGAATCCGGATGCGGTCGTATCGATCCTGAAGAAGGCGGCCAACCTGAACGACAGCGGCGCACGTTTTTACGGCGACCACTGGAGCACGATGAACACGGTCTCGCTTGAGGCCGACGACATCGCCACGCTCAAGCGAACGTTCGACGTGTTCAAGGCGTCGGGTACCTTGAAGGGCGAGTTGCCGGCGGACCTGTTCGACCCGAAACCCTATCTTGACGCGGAGAAGATGAAATGACGACGAGCACCGTCGCAATGCCGGCGAGCAGGATCGTATGGCCTGCGGAAGGCATCACGCGCGTGCCGTTGCGTGTGTTTTCCGATACGGCCACCTATGAACGCGAGCAGGACGCGGTATTTCGCGGTCCGACATGGAGCTTCCTGTGCCTCGACATCGAGATACCGAACCCCGGCGATTACGTGACGACGAAAGTCGGGCATACATCGGTGATCGTCGTGCGGCATCAGGACGGCGGCATCCGCGCGCTCGTGAACAAATGCGTGCACAAGGGCTCGGTGCTGTGTTACGAAGCGCAGGGCAACCGCAAGCGTCCGAATTTCGTCTGCCCGTACCACAACTGGGTCTATAACTTCGAAGGCGAACTGACAAGCGTCGCCTTCGAAAAGGGCGTGCAAGGCAAGGGCGGCATGCCCGACGACTTCGACAAGACGCAGTTCCGCTTGACCACGTTGCGCGTGGCGAGCATCCGCGGCCTGGTATTCGGTTCGTTTTCGGATGAAGCGCCGCCGCTCGAAGATTATCTCGGTCCGACGATGGTCGCGCATATCGAGCGCACGCTATACGGCAAACCGAAAATTCTCGGCCGCTACAGCCAGGTCATGCACAACAACTGGAAGCTGTATGTCGAGAATAGCCGCGACAACTATCACCCGAGTCTGCTGCACGCATTCTTTTCGACGTTCAAGATCAACCGGCTGTCGGCGGAAGGCGGCACGCTGCAGGACGAGGACAGCCGTCATCACATTACGTTTACCAAGCGCTTCACCGACGCCGGCGACGCGGCATACGACTCCGGCATCATCCGTGCGATGCGCGACGACTTCGGGTTGAAAGACCCGTCGTTGATCGACCAGTGGATGGAGTACCCGGATCAGATCACCAACGCGATCCAGAGCATCTTTCCGGGCTTCGTGCTGCATCAGATCATGAACTCGATCGGCGTGCGCCAGGTTGTGCCGCTCGGGGTCGACCGTTGCGAATTGATCTGGACCGTGCTCGGTTTCGAGGAAGACACGCCGGAGCAGACGCTGATCCGCCGCAAACAGAGCAACCTCGTCGGTCCGGCCGGGTTCGTATCGATGGAGGACGGCACGATCGGCGCGTTCGTCGAGAAGGGGATTCGCGGCGACCTCGACGATGCCGCAGTGATCGAGATGGGCGGCAAGGGCACCGGGCCGATGGCGACCCGCGCGACGGAGACATCCGTGCGCGGCTTCTGGAAATTTTATCGGGAATTGATGCATGTCTAGCACGACCACGCGGTTTCCCGACATCGAAGTCGGCGCGCAGACGATGGCACGTATCAGCCGCCTGAATGCGCACTATTGCAGCGCGATCGACAATGGCGATCTCGAACGCTGGCCCACATTCTTCGCCGACGATTGCACGTATCGCATTCTGACCCGCGCCGATTTCGACGCGGGGCGCGATTTCGGCATCTGGTTCTGCAATACGCGCGGCATGCTGCTCGATCGCGTCAGCTCGATACAGTCGGTCAACGTATTCGAGCCGCATGTGTATCGCCATGTGATCGGCCCGACGGAAATCGTCGGCGTCGACGCGGACGGCACAATTCGTTGCGAGACCAGCTATATGGTCGTGCGCACGGGCTATGAGGGCACGATGGTGGTGTTCAGCGCAGGCCGGTATGTCGACGCGGTGCGCATGGAAGGCGACGCCGCGCTGCTGCGGGAGCGGACGGTCGTCACCGATTCGTGCCGCTACGACACGCTCGTCGCGTTGCCTTTGTAACTGGCCATGTCGATGCTCGAAGCAACAAAGCGTTTCCGGCTGCACCTCGAAAGCCAGAGCCGGCAGGCGCCGGCTTTCCATCTGGACCTGGCGGCCTGGCAGCAGGCGTCGCTGCGCCATGCGGAGCTGGCACGGCACATCGACGTATCGTTCGGATGGGACGGCGAGCGGTTCGCGACGCCGCTCGACGACGTCGATTTTCTGCTCGCCTCGCGTTTTCCGCATGCGGCCGTCAACGATGCACAGCGCTTGAGATGGATTCATACGACCGGCGCCGGCGTCGACCAGTTGTTGCCGCTCGACGGTCTGCGCGACGACCTGATATTGACGAACAGCAGCGGCATTCATGTCGACAAGGTAGGCGAGTTCGTGCAAATGGCGCTGCTGATGTTGAATGCGCAACTGCCGGCGGTATTGCGCGCGCAGCATGAACATCGCTGGGATGCGCGGCTGACCGCGCCGATTCGCGGCAAGACCGTGCTTCTGATCGGCCTTGGCGATCTCGGACTCACGGCGAGCCGTGCCGCGAAAGTGCTTGGATTGCGCGTGCTCGCGCTCAATCGCAGCGGTCGCGCGCCGGAGCCGGCGGCATCGGAAACCGATATGCCCGATGTGCTGGCGTCTGTGTCGGAGCTCGATAGGTGGCTTCCCGAAGCGGACTTCGTTGTCGTTACCGCGCCGTTGACGCCGGCAACGCGCGGGCTGCTTTCCGCCACGCGTCTTGCTGCGATGCGACAGGGCGCGTGCGTCGTGAACCTGTCGCGCGCGGCACTCGTGGACTATCCGGCATTGTTCGAGCGGCTGCGTGCGGGCGCTTGCGGCGGCGCGGTGCTCGATGTGTTCGAGCCGGAGCCGCTTGCGCACGACAGCCCCATATGGGACGTGCCGGGTTTGATCGTCACGCCTCACATCTCATGCGACGCACCAGACTACAACCAGCGTGTGCTCGATTTATGGTTCGACAATTTCGCAAGATGGCTGCGCGGCGAACCGCTTGCCAATATCGTCAGCCGCGCGCGGGGGTATTGAACCCAGTCATGCCGCGACAGCTTACGGACCGAAGAACGGCACGCAAAAGCTCGCGGGGCCGGTGCAGCCCGGTTCCCAGTTCGCGCGCGGCGGGGACGCGGGCGTGGTGCTGCACGCACCGAGCTGCAACAGCGCGCCCGCGGTCAAAAGCGCTGTAAGCGCTCGTATAGAACGTCGCTGCACAAGCAAAAGGTAAGCGCGCAAGGCGTTCGGTTCCGACACGTTGTCACTTGTCATGATGTGCTTCGCATACTGCCTGGCTTCAGGCGAGTGATTCATTCTAGCTGCCGCGCTTTCGCATTACGTCCTGCCGTTGTCGCCCCTTGGCGTCCGTCTTTTATTTTCAACAGCGCCTCGCCGCCGCCCGCCCAATTCGGGAAAAACTCCTGCCCTATTTCGTTGTCAACACAGGTTGCAATGCCCAAACTGGTCGAGGGCGCGCGCTATCGCCCGCATGTTGCTGCGCGTCGATCGGGCGGCGGCATCGCGCTGCTACGCCCTCGCTCCAAGAACAACTACTGGAGACATTCAAATGCATCGCACAACAAAAAGCGCGCATGCCGCGCTATTCGCAGTGACCGCGTTCGCCGCGGCCGCCGCTTACGCCTCCGCGGCGCCGATCGCCTACGTGACGAGCGAGACGAACGGTGTCGGCATTATCGATCTCGGCAACATGTCGCTTGAAAAAACCATCTCGCTCGGCAAGGACGGCCCGCGCGGCTTGAGTCTCACGGCGGACGGCAAGCGTCTTCTCGTGGCGACCAGGACCGGCGAACTGATTGCCATCGATACGTCGACCGGCAAAGTGGTCGATCGCGTGAAGATCGGCAAAAACCCTGAGTTCGTCCGCGTGCATCGCGGCTATGCCTATGTGACCTACGAACCGGGCGAAAGCGGTCCGCCGCCCGAAGCGCGCCAAGGCGGCGCGAAACCCGATCAGCAGGCCGCGAAGCCGGAGCAACAAGGTGAAAAACAGGGGGTTAAAGGCCACGCCGATGACGACGACGCGAACAGCCCGCCGGCCGAAATCGCCATCGTCGATCTGAAAACGATGAAAGTGCTGCGTTCCGTGAAAAGCGGCCACGAAACCGAGGGCGTCGAATTCTCTCCGGACGGCCATGAGATGCTCGTCACCAACGAAGGCGACGATACGGTGTCGGTCTACCAGACCGGCTCGGGCAAACTGCTGCGTACGCTGAAACTCGACGCCGGCTCGCGGCCGCGCGGCATCAAGAGGTCGCCGGACGGCAAGCAATATGTCGTCACCCTCGAAAACACAAGCAAGTTCGTCGTGCTCGATGCGGCGGGCTTCAAACCTGTGAAAACCGTCGACACGAAGCTCGGGCCCTATGGTGTCGCGTTCGATCCGACCGGCAAGCATCTGCTCGTTGCGGCGGCGCGCGACAAGACGCTGCAGGTGTTCGACGCGAAGACCTACGAGCATGTCGCCGATGTACCGGTCGGGCAGCGCTGCTGGCATTTCAGCTTTACGCCCGATGGCTCGAAACTGATGCTTGCGTGCGGCCGCTCGAATGCGGTTTATGTGCTCGATGCGTCGAATTATCAGACGGTCGGGCAGATCGGCAATCTGCCGCTCGCATGGGGCATCGTCACGTCGCCGCCGAGCGCGGGGTCGATCGAATCGGCGAGATAAGCACGCGAAATAAGCAGGCGAAATAGCAGGTTCGATTCGCTGCGGGCGGCGTTCCTCGCGCCGCCCGCCTCGATTCCATCCGCAGTCCCGCGGGTCCGTGCGTCAATCCCACTGATACCGCATCCCCACCCAGAACCCGCGCGGCGCGCCGAGTCCAAGAAACTGTTCGTTCGTGACGTCGTCCGGCGAGAAAGTGTGGTTCGGCCCGTTGAAGAAATTCTGGCCGAGCACCGCGAATGTCGCATAGCGCTTGTTCAGCAGGTTCTGGATCGAGCCGAATACCTGAAAGTGCTTCGTTACGTTGTACGTCGTGTCGAGGTTGATGAGGAAGTAACCAGCAAGCGTGCCGTTCACGTCCGAGTTGTTCTCGTCGCCGCGCGCGAAGATGTTACTGCGGTAAATCAGGTTCGTCCCGATGTTCCATTGCGGCAGCGCCGCGTAGTCGAATCGCACTTTTACCGTGTTTGCCGGAATGCCGGGGATGCGGTCGCCCGAGTGCACCGTGATGTTGCCATCGGCATCGGCGCTCGAATTCCTCGAACTGCTCTCGGTCCACGTCGAGCGGTAAGTCGCATTGATGTAGCTATAACTTGCGCTCACGCCGAGCGGCCCCCATTGCGTGCGTGCCGCCAGTTCCAAGCCTTGCCGGCGCGTCTTGCCGACGTTCTGGAAGTATCCGAGCGTGCTCGACGCGCCCTCGCTGCTGATGAACTGGATGTCGTCGTCGAGGGTCGTGCTGAAGGCGGCAGCGCTCCACTGCGTATTGCTGCCGATGCGACCGCGCGCGCCGACTTCGAACGTCTTCGAGATCACGGGTTTCAGCGACGGATCCGCGATGAAATCGTTAGGCAGCGAGCAAGGCGCCGTCGGGTCCGCGCACGCGAGTTCGATCGACGTCGGCGTGCGCATTCCTTCGTTATAGGTGAAGTATGCGGTGAACGACGACGTCGGGTTCCAGTTGATGCCGACCGCCGGATTGAAGCGCGAGAACGTGTGGTTGCCGTCGAGCAGCGGTTGTATGCCGCTCTCGTCGCCAATCCTGGTGCGAGCCCAGTTATAGCGGCCCGCCAGCGTCAGCGACCATTCGTCGGTGAACGAAAACGTATTGGTAAAGTAAATGCCGTAGTTCTCATTGCGCGTTTTCGCATCGGTTTGCTGAACGAATGGACCATCGCCGATGGTCGCGCGCGTGTCGGTGAAGAATGCGTTCTGCTGCGATTGGGTAAAGTGCGTGTTCGCGAGATCGGCCGCCGCGCCGACGGTGAACTGATTGTTCTTGCCGAAGAGTCTCTGCAGGAATGTCATCTGAACGCTCGCGCCGTAGCTGTCGGTCACGATCGTCGACTGCGCATTCGTTGCCGGCGGTTCGTCGTCGTCTTCCGGATCGAAGTCGTCGTTCACGTTGCTGCTCGTGTTCACGTTCCGGTAGTGCCGGTAGTACGCGTTGCCCGTTATTTCGATGTCGGGCGTGAAATAGTGCGAGCCGTTGATGGTCAGATAGCCGAGCTGGTTTTCGTTCGTGTCCGGAAACGTGTACGCCTGGGACCAGTTGCTGAGAAACGAGCGCGGAATGGTCTGCGAACCGTTCAGGGTGTTGTCGGCGCCGCCCATCGAAACCGAGACCGTCGTCGACGAATCCATGTAGCGCAGCTTGCCGAACGCCTGGCGCAAGCGGCTCGAATTGTGATCGGCCCAGCCGTCGTCGTTCGTGATGTTGGCGGTGAAGTAGTAGTCGAGCGGTGAATCGCCGATCACGCCGCCTTGCTGGATCTGCGCGAGCTTGCGGCCCCACGAACCGGCCTGGATCTCGGCTTCGCCGCCCGGGTTCGAACGGCCGTTCTTCGTCGTGACCGCGATCGCGCCGCCGAGCGTGTTGAGGCCGAAGGTCGGATTCGAGCCCGGAATAACCTGGATGGTCTGGATGGCCGCTTGCGGAATCAGATCCCAGTTCACGACGTCGCCGAACGGCTCGTTCACGCGCACGCCGTCGAGAAACACCGATAGCCCCTGCGGCGTGCCGAGCACCGGCGACGCGGTGAAGCCGCGATAGTTGATATCGACCTGCCACGGGTTGCCCTGCGCATCGTTGATGTCGACGCTTTGCAGGTTGTTCGAGAAGTAATCGGTCAGCGTATGAGAATTCTGCTGGACGATCTGGCTGCCGCGGACCGTCTGCACATTGGCCGGCACTAGCTGGATCGGCGTACCGAGGCCGACGAGCGGCGTCGTGCCGATCACGAGGATGTTCGGGAGCACTGTTTCATGATCGGAAGCCGGCGTGTTTTGCGCTGTCTGCTGTGGCGAATTCCCGGCTGCATTGTTCGGTGCTGTCTCCGTTTGCGCGCCGGGCGCCCCCTCGGCCTGCTCCGCAATTTGCCCGCTAGTAGCCGGATCGGTCGCGCGAGGTGCGTTTTCCGTCTGTGCCCACGCCGACGTCGCCAGGGCGGTCAGCACGGCAGCAACGGAGAGCCGCAGCGCAACCCGGGGTTTTAACGTCTGCACGCACCGCTTTTTGCGTGGCATGGTTCTCATTGTCAGCGTCTCCCTATGCTTTTTCTTGTGTGCAAGTGGTGAAGATCGGTTGCATCCGCATCGATATTGCATCGGCGTGGGCAGCGCGATTCGCTTGCATCAAGCGTCGCATAGCCGCGAACCGAAGCACACAGGAGGATTTCCCGAAACTTTCCGGAACCCTTCCTGAACCTGAGCATTGCGATACGCAACTCCCGCGTGCGATGCGTAGAATGCGTTTCTAATCCCACCCGACACAGCGATGCATCCCGTGAAAATGGTTCGCTCAGGCGTGTCACGGCCGTCCTCGTCCCGCTCCGCCACATGGCGCGATTTCGCATGCGTGCTCGTGCTGACGCTCGTGACTGCGGTGTTGTGCTCGATATTCGACGTCAGTGAGCTCGCGTACCGCTGGACGCGCAGCGCGGAGCGATTTCAGCTCGACGAATTGCCGGTCACGCTATGTGTGCTGGCGGCGGGGCTCGCGTGGTTCGCGTGGCGTCGCTACCGCGAATCGCAGCGGGAATTGAAGCATCGGAAGATGCTCGAGGAACAGGCCGAGCGGCTGCTCGCCGAGAACCGGCGGCTGGGGAGCCAGGCGATCGAAGCGCAGGAAGCGGAGCGTCGGCATCTCGCGCGCGAGCTGCACGACGAACTCGGCCAGTATCTGAATGCAATCACGCTCGATGCGGCACGTATCCGCGATCTGTCGTCTACGGGCGAGCCGGAAATTCATCATGCGTCGCTTGCGGTGATGCAGAGCGCGAGCTTCGTCTATCGACAGATCGGCGGAATGATTCGCCGGTTGCGCCCGATCGGCCTCGACGAGCTGGGTTTGCTCAGTGCGCTCGAGCATTGCGTCGACGGTTGGCGCGAGCGGCTGCCGCACGCGTCGTTCGCGTTGGCCGTCGAGGGCGATTTCACGGGCCTTGCCGACGCGCTGAACATCACGCTATACCGGCTGGTGCAGGAAGCTTTGACAAACGTGTCGAAGTTCGCGCGCGAGTCGCGCGTCGAAATTTATCTCGTGCGGACGCTGTCCGACGGCGAGCGCCACGGCGAGGTCGTCGTGACGATTGCCGACGATGGGCCGGGCGTCGATTTGCAGCAACCGCGTGCCGGGCTGGGGCTCGTCGGCATGCGCGAGCGCGTCGAATCGCTCGGCGGCGAGTTTCATCTCGCGAGCGAACCCGGAAATGGATTCATGTTATGCGTGCGCCTACCGGTTCACACAAGCAAGGGTCCGGAAGCGAACGGTACGCCTCGCGGCGATCAGAGCGCGGAACCTAACGCGGAGCCGAGTGAAGGACCCAGCGGGGAACCCAGCGTCGAGCCGACCGCGCCACCCGGCGCGGTCAGATCGGAGAATTGAAGTCCGAGCCGGCTCGCCATCTGCGCGAGCTGCACGCCGTTGTTCGCACCGAACTTCTGGCGAATCGCCGATTGATGATTCGCGACGGTCTTCTGGCTGAGCCCGAGCCGTTCCGCAATCACCGGCAGCGTGAACCCCTGCACGAGCAGCCGTAGCACCTCGAATTCGCGCGCCGAAAGCTGGCGTCCCGGCGGTCCTTCGCTGAACATCGTGCGCATGGCGAGCGTTTGCGATACGTCGGTGCTCAGATAGCGCACGTGGCGTGCGACTGCGCGCACCGCTTCGACGAGCACGTCCGGTGCACTCGCCTTCGTCACATAGCCGCTCGCGCCGGCATCGAGTGCGCGGCGCACGAACAGGCTTTCTTCATGCACGCTGAAAATCAGCACGCGCGCGTCGGGCGTGCGCGCGAGCATGCGCCGCATCGCCTCGATACCGCTCGCGCCTGGCAGCGCGAGGTCCATCACCACCACATCCGGTTGCAGCGCACAGAAACGCTGGTACGCCTGCGTCGCGTCGCCCGCTTCACCGGCGACGCGTACGTCGGGGCTCAGTTCGAGTAGACGTCGATAGCCCTCACGCACGACAGCATGATCGTCGACGAGCAACACGGAGATATCGGTGGTGGTCATCTGCGCGCCCCGTGATCGTTGCCTTTATCGGTCGCGGTTGCCTCATGCGGCGGCGAAGTTGGACGCTCGCCGCTCAGCCGCCGGGAATTCGCGTCATTGCGGAAAACGACCGGCTGCTCGTCAGGCGCAAGCGTCGCGCCGCGCTGTGCGGCCTCGCGCACCACACGCACGACCGACTCGTGATGCGCAGACTTGTCGCACACGGGGTCCGCGTTTGCCGCGTCATGCGTGAGCAGATACGCCTGGCAGCGGCAGCCGCCCAGGTCGCGGGTTTTTTCTTCGCAGCTGCGGCACGGCTCTTTCATCCAGTCGAAGCCGCGAAAGCGATTGAACGCGTCGCTCTCGTACCAGACTTCGGCTATCGACGTATCGCGAACATTCGGGAACGTGAGCCCCGGCAGCGAACGCGCCGAGTGGCACGGCAGCGCGGCGCCGTCCGGCGCAATGCCGAGGAACACCGAACCCCAGCCGTTCATGCAGCGCTTCGGCCGCGTTTCATAGTAGTCAGGCACGACAAAGAATATCTTGCAGCGGTTGCCGATCTCGTTCCGGTACCGTTCGACGACGGCTTCCGCTTCCTGCAATTGCTCGGCGGTCGGCATCAGCTGGGCGCGGTTCGTATGCGCCCAGCCGTAATACTGCGTGTTCGCGAGTTCGAGATATTCGGCGCCCATCGCGAGCGCCATGTCGATGATCTTGTCGACGTGCGGCAAGTTGTAGCGGTGCAGCACGCAGTTGAGCACCATCGGAAAGCCATGTGCCTTGATCGAACGTGCGACGCGGTTTTTGAGGTCGAACGTGCGCGTACTGCTGAGGAAGTCGTTGAGTTCCTGCGTCGAGTCCTGAAACGATAGCTGGATATGGTCGAGGCCATTTTCCTTCAATACGCCAAGGCGCTTGTCGGTCAGGCCGACGCCGGACGTGATCAGGTTCGTATAGAAACCGAGCTTGCGCGCTTCGGCGACGAGGTCTTCGAGGTCGTCGCGCATCAGCGGCTCGCCGCCTGAAAAACCGAGTTGCGCGGCACCGAGCGCGCGCGCTTCGCGCAGCACGCGCAGCCATTCGTCCGTGCCGAGTTCGTTCTGATGTGCGGTGTAGTTCACCGGGTTGTAACAGAACGCGCAGTGCAGCGGGCAGCGGTACGTCAATTCCGCGAGCAGCCATAGCGGCGGCGCGATACCGGGCCGCGCGGTGTGCTTGTGAGAATGCTGCGCTGCAACTGAAAGATCGGTCATGCTGAGTGCTCCAGCCAGCCGCGGGCGAAGGCATGCGCGATAAACGCCTCCACTTCGGGCGCGATGCCGGCCGCGTTAAAGCTGCGTTCAAGATCGCCGACAATCGCCGCGACGTCGCGCGTGCCGTCGCAACGCTTCAGGATTTCCGCGGCGCTCTGGTTCAGTTTCACCATACCTTCCGGATAGAGCAATACGTGCGCGTCCTGGGCCGGTTCCCATTGCATGCGAAACAGCTTGTTCAGTTTCGGACGCGCGGCCGTGTCGAGCGCAGCACCTGGATTCGACGCCGAGGGAGTTTCGTTCGTTTCGCTCATGTCGGGAAGGCCTTTTCGATTGCGTCCAGCATGGTCCACAGAATGTCGAGCTTGAATTGCAGAATATCGAGCGCGCGCTCCTGCTGCTCGCGCGTGCGGAAATGGTCGAGCGTCACCGCGAGTCCGTGTTCGACGTCGCGCTGCGCGAGCGAAATGCGCGAGCGGAAGTAATTGAGACCCGACGATTCGATCCACGGGTAATGCGTCGGCCATGTCGACAAACGGTCTTTATGGATCTGCGGCGCGAAAATCTCGGTCAGCGACGAACACACGGCTTCCTGCCATGGTGCGCGACGCGCGAAGTTCACATAGGCGTCGACGGCAAAACGCACGCCCGGCACGACATGCTCGAGCGACCACAATTCGTCGCGCGACAGGCCCACCGCGTCGCCTAAACGCGCCCACGTTTCGATGCCGCCTTCGTCGTCGCCATAGCCGTCGTGATCGAGAATGCGCAGGACCCAGCGGCGCCGTGTCTCGCGGTCCGGGCAATTCGACAGAACCGCGGCGTCTTTGAGCGGGATATTGATCTGGTAATAGAAGCGATTTGCCACCCAGCCGCGAATCTGTTCGCGCGAGCAGCCGCCGCTATTCATCTTCACGTTGAACGGATGATGGATGTGATAGGCACGGCCTTTCGCACGCAATTGCGCTTCGAATTCCTCGCGGCCCCATGCGGCGCCGGAATCGGATGCGGATCGTTCGGATGCGCGTGTTGCGCTCGTACTGTTCATTGGAAGTCCAGAGTCAGAGTTCGAAAGTCATGCCGTCGTGGGCGACTTCGATGCCGTGCTGCGCGAGCGTGCGGCGCTCGGGCCCGTCGTCGACCAGAATCGGGTTCGTGTTGTTGATATGGATCAGCACCTTGCGTGCGCCGGGGCGATCGAGCGCATCGAGCACGTCGATCATGCCGCCCGGACCCGATTGCGCGAGATGGCCCATATCGGCCGCGGTTTTCTTCGACAGGCCGAGGCGAATCATTTCGTCGTCGGTCCACATCGTGCCGTCCACGAGCAGCAGGTCAGCGCGACGCATCGCATCGCGCACATGCGGCTCGAGCGCGCCGAGACCCGGCGCATAGAACGCGCGCTTGCCGGAATCGTTGGCCGTGAGCAGCAGGCCAATGTTGTCGCCACGCTCCGGTGCGTTGCGATGCGGCGAATAGGGCGGCGCCTTGCTCGACAGCGGCAACGCCTCGATGCGCACGCCGGGCAACGCCGGAATTTCGAGCGGCGCGTCGTCGAGTGCGATCGTGCGGCGTTCGACGCCGCAGTAATGCGACAGGATCGAAACGACCGGAAAGCCTGTCGACAGATCCTGCCACACGGCATCCGTTGCGTAGATCGGCAGCCGCGCGCTGTTTTCGCGCAGCATCAGCAGGCCGGTGACGTGGTCGATCTGCGCATCCATCAGCAGTACCGCCGCGATGCCCGTGTCGCGCGCTTGACGCGCGGGCTGCAGTTCGGGGTTTGCCGCAAGCTGCGCGAGGATATCGGGCGACGCGTTGACAAGGAGCCACGACAGGCCATCGACGCTTACCGCCAGCGACGACTGCGTGCGCGGCCTGGCCGCGATCGAACCGTTACGCACGCCCCTGCAATTGCCGCAATTGCAGTTCCATTGCGGAAAACCGCCGCCCGCCGATGAACCGAGAACCCTGATTTTCATTACGCTTTCTGCCGTCCGTTGTGTTTTCAACCAGTCCAAACGTCATACCTATTAAAGTAGCATTCTCCGCATCAGTCCGTCTTTGTCGATGAGCTGATGCTTGAGCGCGCCGGCGATATGCACCGCGATCAGCGCGATCAGAATCCACGCGCTGATCTCGTGGATCGTGAACCAGAAGTGGCGCAAGCCCTTGTCGTCCCAACCCCACCTCGGCAGCAAGATGCCCCAGAAACGCGTGCCGTATGTGTTGAACGACGAGCCGAGATAGCCCGTTACCGGCATCACCACCATTGCAACGTATAAAAGACCCTGCGTTGCGCGCGCGGCGGCGCGTTGCCACGCTCGCATCGGCGGCAGCGGCGGCCTGCCGTAGACCGTACGGACCACGATGCGTAACAGCACAAGCAGGAAAATCGTCAAACCAAGCGATTTGTGAAAGTTGATCAGCGAGGCCTTGAAAGGCAAACCGCGCGGCAAGCCGACCATATAAAGCCCGATCGCGATCATGGCGATGATTGCGATGCCGATCAGCCAGTGCAGCGCGATGAGCGGCCGCGAGTACCGGTCGCTCGCGGCGCGGCCCGCGTGTGTGGCGTCGCTCGTATGCGTTGCGTTCATTTCGCTCCCGGCGGTACCGCTTGTTCTTGATTGCGTGGGCATACTGCGGGGATCCGAGTTCATTCGTCAGTGTGCACCCTGGCTGGCTGCATGTGCGATCAGCAATTCCCCGCGTCCGTCGACCGCGAGATCGCCCGAGAGGCGGCGCGGCATCATGCGTGCATCGAGCGTAAAAAACGGTGCGAGCGCTCCGTTCAGCGCTGCGGCGCCCGTCGCTGCAAGCGGTTCGCGCAGCGCGGCCAGGGCGCGCACGAACAGTTGCCAGAACACGTCGAAGCCGCGGCCGCCTTCGACGAAGGTCGGCGGCACGCGCTCGGGCTCGCGCAAAAGCAACAACGTGCCGCGGCGCATTCCATACGCATAATGTGCACCGATGCGACCCGCTACGCAAATTGTTCCGGCGACTAAACGCGATGCGGCAAAATCGCCCGCGTCGCCGCCGACCAGAACGGAGCCGCGCCGCATTCTGTCGCCAAGGCGTGCGCCCGCATGGCCTGCGATTGCGACGGTGCCGCCGGTCATCCCTTCGATGTCGCCGGGCAACGCTGCTGCTGCGAAGTCGCCGGTATTGCCGGCTACCGTTAGCAGGCCGCCGTGCATCTCGCTCGCGGCAAACGATCCGGCGTTGCCGCCTATCTGCAATGCGCCGCCCGTCATGCGGAAACCGGCGTAGTCGCCTGTTGCGCCTGTCACGCGCAGATGCCCTTCGGCGAGATGCGCGCCGATGCGGTCCAGCCACGGCGCGTCGCCTTCGATGATCAACGTTGCCTCCCCGCTTTTGCCGGCATCGCTGCGCGACACGTCGAACAGGTCGCCGGCCTTGCACGTCACATTGCCTGCAGGCAGCTCGATGCGCGCCACCTCGTCGGACGACTGAGCGGCGAGCGCGGCCGGCAGCAGTGGCGAACCGTCGACGCGAAAACCGGGCACGTCTTTCACGCGCAGCGTCGTCGTGCTCATGGCGCGCTCCCGCTGCCCGCGGCACTAGCAGGCGGTGTGCCGATCGTCGCGGCGAGTTCGCGCAAATGGAAGTGATACGGTCCGAGCTTGCCGCCGTAATTGCCGGCCGAAATGCGCAATACGCCGCCCGCCTTCGATGCGGCCGCCATGCCCGCTGTCATCGCCGCGCCGACGTCGGCATCGGTAAGCCCGTCGATCACGATCTCGAGCACGCAGCCCACTTCGGCTGTGAGTTCGGTGCGCTTCGCGACGCCGACCAGCGTGGGGCAGAACGGATCGTTCGTCGATGCGACCGCACCCGCATATTTGGACCCGATCTTCGAGCCCGAGCGGACCACGCCGCCCGGAAACGGCGTAATCACATTCGGCAATCGATGCATTGCGGCAACCGCCGCTTCGGCCGCGGCGAGCGCATGGTCGGTATCGCGCGCGAGCAGCAGCAGGTTGCCGCCGCCGACTGCTTTCACCGTCACCGCCGATTCCTCGGCGACGAATTCGCCGTCCATCACGGGCACGCGCCAGTAGCGCGTATCGCCGAGCATCTTGGCGATCTGCCAGCCGTCGCCGAAAAAGCGCAACGCGCCGCCGAGCGGCGCGAGGTCCGACAGCGGCGCACGGCTCGTTTGCGGATCGATGCCGCTATAGACAGCCGTGGTCGGGCATGTCAGCACGCATTGGCCGACGCGCCGCATGATCTGCTTCGCGAGTTCCTTCGAGGACACCGCAAACATCAGCACGCCAATGCCGGGGCGGCCATCGGGCGTGTCGGCGGCGTCGATCTCGTGCTCGATGCCGGCTTCGCAGCCGCAGTCGATCACCGATGTCGCGAATCCCGATAGCGACTGCGCCGCGGCGCGTGCCCACGCGGGCGTATGCGCCGTGATGACGAGCCGCGTCGCCTTCATCGGGAAGGCTTCCGCAAACGTGTCGTCGATCAGGGTGCCGTTGATCTGCATCGTTCGCTCGCTTGTTCGCGCTAAGGCCGGCTGGCTGACGAGGGCGGCGTCGGCTCCGGCGCTGTGCGCGTTACGCCATGCCCGAAGCATTCGACGGGCAGCAGCCGGCCGCCGCGGCAGCATGCGCAGATTTCGTCGTCGCTGATCTGCGCGTGCCTGAAGCCGCCGACAAGGTTTGCCTCGCTGAATTCGCGCACCGTTTGCGCGATGCCGCGATCGAATTCGGGCGACACGTAATGAATGCCGCCAGTCGGCGTCGACACGAGATTGCCGTCTCGCGCGACGAGCGCGCCGTCCTTGAACACATAGGCCGGCGATGTGAACATGCGCTCGCGATCGGGATCGTCGCGATAGACGGCGATATCGGCGGCGGCGCCGGCGCCAAGCTGGCCGCGATCGGCAAGGCCGAGCAGCCGCGCCGGACCCGCGCGCGTGATGATCGCAATCTCGTACAGCGAAAATTCGCGCTTCAATTCCGCGAGTACGCTCGCGACTTTCGCCTCCGGATGCAGTTTGTCGAGCTGCGCATCGCGAAACGGTTTGTCCATCAACAGGCGGATCAGGTGCGGATAGCTCGTGAACGGCGCGCCGTTCGGGTGATCGGTGGTCATCGAGACGCGCCACGGGTCGTCGACGAGCAGGAAGATTTCGAGCCCGATGATCCATTGCAGCGCATTCACATAGCTTTGCTCGCGATAGCGGAACGGCACGATGCCGCAACCGGCATCGCATTCGATGTCGCCCAGAATCCATTTGCGCGGGTTCGCGAGCGGCGCGTTCTTGAACTGCATCATCGTGTCGCCGGACGCGGTGACGGTTTGCCCGAAGATGATTTGCCCGACGTCGATCGATACGTTGTGCCGCGCATTCACGGCTTCTGCGATTGCGCGTGCGCCCGACGAAAATTTGCGCGGCCCTTCGGTGCCATAGCTGTGAAACTGGATATGGGTCAGATGAATCGGCAGGCCGTCGGCGGCGTCCATTGTCGCGATCGTCGAGGCGATATTGCCCGGCACGCCGAGATTGCTCGAGTGCACGTGCAATGGATGCGGCACGCGCAATTCGCTTAGCGCGCGGGTCAGCGTACGCAGGATGTCGCGCGGCGTAATGCCGTAGTGCGCGTGCGCTTCGTCGACGTCGAGCGCGCGCTGGTTGAACTTGAACGCAGAGATGCCGCCCGGGTTCACGACTTTCACGCCGAGCGCGCGGCTTGCATGCATGGTCCAGCCGACGTAGTCGCGCAAGCGCTCGAAGTCCTGATGGGCGGCGAGCATCTGCAGAAACAGTTCGTCGTTGCCGAGCATCACGTACGCGCCGTGATCGATGATCGGCGTGTCGCCCATCTCGAGATGCGCGTGGCGCGCGTTCGACGCGATCATCGCCGGTTCGAACGCGGCCGTATAGCCCATTTCCGCGTAACGGTAACCGGTGGCGAGCGTACCCGGCGTGCAGACGCCGCATGATGGCATGCGCAGATAGCGGCCGTTTGCGTCGCGGACCGATTCGTAGGCCGCATCGCGCGGGCGGTCTTCGCGATGGTCTTCGGGCAACAGCAGTCGCGAGAGATTCGTTTTGCCGCCGCCAATGTGCGAATGCAGATCGATACCGCCGGCCATCACGACCATGCCGTGCGCATCGTAGTCGTGGTCGACCGTCGCGCCTGAGGGAGCGTCGACGATGCGCCCGTCGCGGAAGTACAGGTCGCGGCGCTCGCCGTTCACACCGTTGGCCGGATCGTAGACGATGCCGCCCGTCAAACGCCTGAGGCTCATGATGGCCTCCCCGCGCTTGCATGCGCGTTTGCATTGGCAATGCGCTCGGCGAGGTCGGCGGCGATGGCGGCGACGGTGCGCAGATTCGTGCCTTGCCGCGCTGCGTGCAGTGGCGTGACGACGGACGTGTCGAGCCGGAACAGATGGCCGTCGCTATCGATGCCCGGTGTGGCGACCGGTATAAACACGGTCGATGCGCGGCGCGGTGTGGACGCCGCCGCATGCGCAAGCACATCCGCCAAAGCCGGTGGCCCGAGCACGATTGCCGGCACCTGCGGATCGAGCGCGGTGGGCAACGGGTGCGGCGCGAAGCTCGTGACCCAAAGCAAGGCGTCGACTTCGCGCGCTTCGAGCAGGCGTTCGGTTCGATAGCGATACGGATCGTGTTCGAGCGGCGGCGTGCCTTCGGGCCGATCGGGGCGCGACACGCGCGTGCGAAGCGGAAAGCCCGAAAGCCAGGTGACGGCCTGGTTCATGGTCAGCGCGCCGTCCGCGCCGCCGAGCGCGAGCGCGCCCGCGCGAGTCGTTCGATTGATCGCCTTGACGATGCGGTGCAGCGCTTCGATCAGCAAGGCCGTGTGCGGGTGCGGTAGCGCAGCCGGTTCATAGACGAATGCGGTATAGCTTGCGGACGCGATGCGTTCGGTTAGCGTGGCGAGTTGCGCCGCGATTTGCGAGATCGGTGCGGTTTCAGCGGATCGTGAAGCGTGCGATGTTTGCGATTGCGTGCGCGTTTGCGCAGCGCGTTCTTCAAAGGCGCTTGCGCGGCGGCCTTCCGCGATGGCGGACCATAGTGCAAGCAGATCGTGCGGCGCCGCGTCGGCCAGGATCGATTCGCAGGTCGCTTGCGCACGGGTCGCCGCCGGATCGACATCGCAGCCGACAAAGCAGATCGCGCGAGGCCTCGCGTGCGTGCCGGCTTCGGCCAGTGCGCGCTCGTAAAACCGCGGATGGCGTTGCGAAGGCACGCAGCCGAATACGATCAGCAGATCCGCGCGCGAGCGCACTTCGGACAGCGTCGTGAAGAATGCGCCGCGGTCCTGCAAAGCCAGCGTCGTCGCGCTTAGCGCATCGCCGTGCAGCGTATCGAGCATAGCGCCGCACGCGGCGGCGAGCGTGTAGAGCGCGCGTGCGCCCGCGACGTCGGTCGCGCATGCGCCAAACAGCGGGCGCTGAGCGCGCGTGAGGATATCGGCCGCGCGCGCAAGCGCATCTTCAAGCGCGACGGGCTGGCCGTCGATCGATGGCGCGCTGTGGTTGTCGGCTACGCCGTAGTGTTTGAGCGCATCGGCAAGGCGCGGGCAATCTTCGGCGGGCGCGGCAAGCGTCCCGTCGTGCGCCACGTGGGCCTCGATGTCGTCGCACAGCAGCGGGCAGAACGGGCAGGTCCAGTCGCGCGTGACAGATCTGGCAGCAGATGTCCCGGACGCCGGCCGCGCGGCAGGCGCGGCCGGCTGACCGGCAGTCGGCGCGGGGGAGGTTGGTTCGTGCATGACGCGCGATACAGCAAGCTCCATGCCGATCGCGCGCCGCGAGATGGGCAGCAAAGGCGCGATGCAAAGGTCAACTACAAGTCAGCACACGCAACACAGTATGTGCGTCGCGCTGCAACACTGTGTCACCCGCGCGAGCCGCGCCGCGCCTTCCTTGCGATTGGATTGCGGCGTAAGCGCGCGCAGCCGCTTGGCATGGATATTGTGTTTGCGATTCACCTGACAGCGTGCGGCGGCACTGCGAGCTTGCCGTCGTGCAGTGCCGAGCCGACAAGCCACGCGTGTGCGCCGCTTTGCGCGGCGGCATCGAGATCGTTGCGATCGCGGATGCCGCCCGCGCCGATCAGCCCGCGTTCACGGCCGGCGCGCTCGCGCAGCGTGTGGAACGTATCGAGGTCGGGGCCTTCGTAGGCACCGACGCGATCGAGCGTCATGACGATGACGCGGGCGGGCCACACGGCGGCCGTGTCGTGCAGCGACGTGGTGGTGCCGGATGGTCGGAGCAAACGGCCCGCGCGGCGGTCGAGCGACAGGATCGGCTCGTAGCCGGACCGTTCGGCCTCGCGCAGCGCGTCAGGTGTACGAAGCGTCTCCGAGCCGAATACGGGGACGAGCGCGCCGGGTGCGTTGCCGCGCGGTGCACCGATGCGCATCAGGTGGGCGTGCATCGAGGGGTAATCGGTGAAGCCTGCGTCGAGCCAGATGTGAACGCGGCGGGTCGTCGAAGCCGATGCGCCCGGCGGATTGAGGCCTTCGCACAGCGCGGCGAGTGTCGCCGTATCGGCGCGCTGCGCGACGATTGCGCCGAGGTCGGCGACGTAGAGCGTGTCGGCGCCGCTCGCGGCAAGCAGGGCACGCGCGACGGCGAGTGGTTCGCTCGTCGCGCACAGGGACGACTGGACAGGGCGGTAGTTCGCGCGGTCGCCGCGCACCGCGCGTACCGCATGTCCGTCGAGCAGATCGAGAACCGGTATTACGCGCATCGGAGAGTGTCCCTTGATCAGGCTGTTTGTCTATGAGTATCTCACCGGCGGTGGTATCGACCCCGAACTTGCGGGCGAAAGCGCACTTGCCGACCTTAGCGCGCTGATCGTCGAAGGCCGCGCGATGCGCGATGCGATCGTGCACGATGCGCGCGCGCTCGACAACGTCGAAGTGAGTTTCGCGAGCTCGCGATTGGAGGCCGCCGCGGCGTCGCGCAGTCCGCTATCGCATTACTGCGCGGCGCCCGGCGAGCCGATGATGGATTTTGTCGCGAGGGTCGCGCGTGCGCACGACTATGCGTGGATCGTGGCGCCGGAATGCGATGGGTTGATGTTGAAACTCTCGGATGCGGTAGGCGAGAGCCGCTGGCTTGGGTGCACGAAGGAGGCGATCGGTATCGCGTCGAGCAAGCGCGCGACGGCGGCGTTGCTCGCGGCGAACGGGATTGCCGCGACGCCGGCGCTCGATCCGGGCGCGCTCGACGTCAATGCCTGGGCGGCGCGTAGCGACGGTGCGAGCGGCGGTGCGAACGGCGCAGCGGAAGGATGGGTCGTCAAACCCGACGATGGCGCGGGCGGCCTCGATACCTATCGTTACGACAATCTCGCCGAGGCGTGCGACGCCTATTGCGCACGCGTCGCCAACGGGCACCGGCCGGTGCTGCAGCAATGGGTGGACGGCGAAGCGTTGAGTCTGTCGCTGATCTGCGGCGCGCATGGTGCGCGGCTGATCAGCATCAATCGGCAGCGGATCGGTGTGGCCGATGCGGCGTCGGCGGGACATGCGGGGCGTGTCGTCGAGTTCGACGGCGTCGATATCGATCAGATCGATCGCGATGGTCCCGAAGGGCGCGTGCTCGAGACGCTCGCGCAGAAGACCGCGGCGTTGGTGCCGGGGCTGCGCGGGTTCGTCGGCATCGACGTCGTTTGGCACGCGGACCGCGGACCGGTTGTCATCGAGGTGAATCCGCGCGTGACGATGGCGTACGTCGGCTTGTCCGCGCGTCTCGGACGCAATCTCGCGGCTGATGTGTTCGCCGCGCATGGTGTGCGTGGCGTTTTCGCGCCAGAGCCAAAGCCACAGCCGCAGTACGGCGCGGCCGGCACTGCGCCGCGTTTCGCCGGCAGGACGCAGCTATGAGCGGCTCACGCGATGGCAATGGCGCGACCGATACGCTGCGCGCCGTGTTCGGCTGGGACGTCGGCGGCGCGCACGTCAAGGTGTCGGTTGTCGATGCAGCGGGGGCGCTCGTCGATGTCGCGCAGTGGGCGTGCCCGTTATGGCAGGGACTCGTGCATCTTGAACGCGTGATCGACGAGGTGTTTGCGCGCTGGCCCGCTGCGGCCGTGCCCCGTTCGCATCACGCCGTCACGATGACCGGTGAAATGGTCGATCTGTTTGCGGATCGTGAGCAAGGCGTGCTCGTGCTCGCACGGACACTTGCGGCGCGTCTGGGCGCAAACACCCGGTTTTTTGCGGGGAAGCGCGGCTGGCTGCGTGACGAAGATGCAGTCGCGCAGTGGCGCGCAGTGGCGTCGGCAAACTGGCTCGCTACTTCGCGGTGGGTCGCCACGCAGGTGCCGAACGCGTTGCTGATCGACATCGGCAGTACGACTACCGATATCGTGCCGATTGTCGATGGGCACGTGGCGGCGCGCGGGTCGAACGACGCGGCGCGGCTCGTAACCGGCGAACTCGTTTATCAAGGTGTCGTGCGCACGCCGCTGTGCGGTATTGCGCATCGCATTGCATTTCGCGGTGCGACGACGGGCGTGATGAACGAATGGTTCGCGACGAGTGCAGACATTTACCGCTTGACCGGCGAGCTATGGCCGCCGCACGACCAGCACGCGAGCGCGGACAACGGTCCAAAAAGTATCGACGCGAGTTGCGAGCGGCTCGCGCGGATGATCGGCCGCGACGCGGCCGATGCGAGCGTCGACGAATGGCGTGCCTTCGCGCAGACGTGGCGCCTCGAGCAGCTGCGTGTGATCGGCGAAGGGCTCGCGCAAGTGTGCGCGGCGCATCCGGCGCTGGCGGACGCGCCGCTCGTTGGCGCCGGATGCGGGCGGTTTCTGGTCGTTGCGCTTGCGTGCGAGACGGCGCGTGCTTATGTGGATTTCAGCGAGCTTATCCGTGACGCGACGCTTTCGGGCGCGCATACGGAAGCGGATCGGGACGACGAGACGCACGCACGGGCGGATCCGGATGCGGATGTGCGCGCGCAGACGCACACGCCCTCGCATGAACCGAACGAATGGATTGCGACCTGTGCCCCAAGCGTCGCTGTTGCGTTGCTGATGGCGATGGGCGATACGCGGCATGACAGCGATGCGAAACATGCTGCTTGCGCCGAACCCGTGCGTGCGGCCTAGGGAGAGAGTCGAACGAGACAAGCGACACATGCCGTAACCATCCCGCCGCGGACGGCAAGCGCGGATGCCGGTGAAAGTCGGAACAGAGCGAGGAAAAGACATGTGGGTGGTGAAAATCGGGGGCAGCCTCAGTCACGACCCGTCGCTGCGCGATTGGCTGACGCAGCTCTGGGAAGTCGGCGGCGGGCGCATCGTGATCGTGCCCGGGGGTGGCGATTTCGCGGATCGCGTCCGCGACTATCAGAAGGAATGGCAGTTCGGCGATCTGGCGGCACATAACATGTGCCTGCTTGCGATGACGCAATACGCGCTGTTGATGCAGGGCGTTTTGCCGGAACTCGTGCTCGCGACCAACGAGGACATGATCCGCCGCGCGTTGCGTAACGGCAAAGTCGCGGTGTGGATGCCGATCGGGCTGCTCACGGCGACGCCGAATGCGATGTCGAACTGGGAAACGACGTCCGATAGTCTGGCGGCGTGGCTGTCGACGTCGTTGAACGCGGAGCGGTTGATGGTGGTGAAGTCGTGCGACGTCGACTCCGGGCGGCCGCTCGAAGTGCTGGCCTCCGAGGGGGTACTCGATGCGCGGTTTGTCGACTATGTGAATGACGCGAATTATGTGGTGGAGCTGTTCAACAAGCGGGATGTGCGGCTGATGCGCGAGCGGCTGTTAAATTTGCCGGCGGCTTAGACAGTCCAGAAGCACAGTCCCGGAAGCGCCCGCTCAGATCAGGTAAAGCAGGAATTTCCGGTTAACGTCGGCCTGCGTAACATTAACCGGACCGCCCAGTAGCGCCGTCAGGCGTACTGAACCTGCGGATGCCCATGTAGCGCATCGGCCCATTGCGCGACCCGCTGCGGATCGAGCCGCGCCGTCCGCCCACCCTCACATAGCGCAGTACGAAATCCCGCGACGTCGGGCGAGTGCGCGCGAATCTTGTCTAGCTGGGCCCAGCCTAGCGAGCCTGCAAGTCCGACCATCGCACCTTTCGCGTGAATCGTATCGATGCAGGCGGCGAGCGCCGACTCATCGACGCAATCAAACAGCGTACGGCCATTCTTCGCAGCCGTGTCGAATATTACGCCGGCAAAGCCAAGGTTCATCGCATGTTCGACGAGCTTGGGGTCGATGCCGTCATCGCATAGCAGTACTGGCAACACCGGCGCCGGCAGCCCCGCGAGATGCGTAAGGCAGGCCTGCGCATGCGGCCCCGCGTTGACGCCGACCTTCACGTAATCGACACCGGCATCGCCGATCTCGATTACGCGTGCTGCGATTTCGTCGAACGCGTCGGCCGGCATGTCGCCGATCGTCGCGCTGATCGGCTTGACCGGATAGCGTGCGCGCAATTCACGCGTGATGCGCGCGATTTTGTGGGTCGCGACACGGCCAAGCGCGCCGCCGTGGGGTTCCTTCAGATCAATCAGCTCGGCTCCCGCTTCCGCGGCATCGAAAGCCTCTTCAGCCGAGCGGACGCTCGCTAGCAATGCAGTCATCGACGTCTCCGAAACGTTGCGTGCAAATGATGGGCGAATGTTTCCTGAACAAGGGTAGCAGCGGATCTTCGCTACATGACGCAGTGCCGCATTCGCCGTGCCGCGCTGCAGTATCGAACATTCGTCTCAGCGCGCCTCGTGCATGGCGTGCGGTGCATGATCGGGCGAACCGCCGGTTTTCGATACGGCGCTCGCTCGATAGCGCTCGATAGCCGCGAGAATCCAGGACCATGCGGTCTGCTCGTCCGGCCCTGCCGTCTTGTCGATCGCAATCTGCAGATAGGCGATCTCGCGATCGACCTTCTCGGCCGGCAGCATGAACAGACGGCTTACAAGAATCGCGCCTTCCACCACCGCCGCCTGCGCGCGATTGAAACCGGAGAATGGCGCATGCGTTTCCGCGTGCACGCAGCGCATTTTCAGCGTCGGTCGCTGCGCGTCGTCGAGTGTCTCGGCAAGTGTCAGTTCGGTATGGGCGAGCGATTGCGCCAGTCGCACGGACGGCACCCGACTCGCGCTCACGGTCGGCCATTCGCGTTGCGTGCCGGTAACGCAGCCCGCAAAGACCCTGACATCGGTCGTGAAATTGACCACTGCAGATTGGCTGGCGACGATATTGTCGAGCGTCGCCGAAGGCCGAAACGGTGCGAGGATCGCGAGGCCGTGTTCAAAGCGCACGCCCATCGGCGCAACGTGTACGGTGCCGTCGCGTGCCGCGGTCGTGATGATCGTTTCGTGAATCATGGCGAACAAGGCTGGTGGTGCGACGCGCGATACACCGGCGGTCTGCTAGTGAAGAAACGCTGGAAAAAGCGGAATAAACGCGAGTGCGGTAATACGGATGAATCGGAGCAGGGAGTGCGGGACCGCCCGAAGGAAGCCCCGCACGTTCGGCGCTTTTAGCGGGTCGCGATATACATCGTGACTTCGAAGCCAAAACGCATGTCCGTGTAGCTTGGGGTTGTCCACTGCATAGTCTTCCCTCCTTGAAAAAGACGATTGCCTTGGCGACCAGCGCTTGCTGCGTGCGCGAGCCGCGTCGACCTGTGTCACGACGCAAAGTGCGTGCCACCAAGCATAGATTGTGTGCGAGTCAACTACAAACAATCCAGGGTTTGTGCTTACACGCCTTACTGTCGCAATATTGCAGCAAAGTGTTGCACCGGCCGCGTCACTGATTGTGAGCGCATTCGGTTGCATCGTCACCTGTCTTAATGCATCGCTTAAGGTCGCGCAAGAAAATCGTGAATTCACTTCGTGGTGCGTCACGCCTACATTGACCTCCATGGCAGCAAGCTCGCAGCAAGCCAATAACTGGAGGACTCCGATGAACGATTTCAGCGAGGCAGCGATTGCGCCTGCCGATACGCCGGCCCGGCGCTCGCGTTACGACGCAGGTGTGCTCAAGTATCGCGAGATGGGCTACTGGCAGCCCGATTACGAGCCGAAAGAGACGGACGTGATCGCCCTGTTCCGCATTACGCCTCAACCGGGCGTCGAGCCCGAGGAAGCGGCTGCGGCAGTGGCCGGCGAGTCGTCGACGGCGACGTGGACCGTGGTGTGGACCGATCGTCTTACCGCGTGCGACATGTACCGCGCCAAGGCGTATCGCGTCGAACCGGTGCCGGCTTCGGGCCTCGGCAATAGCGAGCCGCAATATTTTGCCTATATCGCTTACGAGCTGGACCTGTTCGAAGAGGGTTCGGTCGCTAATCTGACTGCATCGATCATCGGCAATGTATTCGGCTTCAAGCCTTTGAAAGCGTTGCGGCTTGAAGATATGCGCATTCCGGTCGCGTATCTGAAAACTTTTCATGGTCCCGCCACCGGCATCGTCGTCGAGCGCGAGCGGCTCGACAAATACGGGCGCCCCCTGCTTGGGGCGACCGTGAAGCCCAAGCTTGGCCTGTCCGGAAAAAACTACGGACGTGTCGTTTACGAAGGGCTTAAAGGCGGACTCGATTTCCTCAAGGATGACGAAAACATCAACTCGCAAGCATTTATGCATTGGCGCGACCGGTATCTGTTCTCGATGGAAGCGGTCAACCGCGCGCAAGCGGAAACTGGCGAAGTGAAAGGTCATTACCTGAACGTAACGGCCGCGACGATGGAAGACATGTACGAGCGCGCGGAATTCGCAAAGGAACTCGGATCGTGCATCGTGATGATCGATCTCGTGATCGGCTGGACCGCGATTCAGTCGATGGCGCGGTGGGCGCGCAGAAACGACATGATTCTGCATTTGCATCGCGCCGGGCACGGCACCTACACGCGGCAGCGCAATCACGGCATTTCGTTTCGCGTGATCGCCAAGTGGCTGCGGATGGCGGGCGTCGATCACGCGCATGCGGGCACCGCGGTGGGCAAGCTCGAAGGCGATCCGTTGTCGGTCCAGGGCTACTACAACGTGCTGCGCGAAGCACACAACCCCGTCGACCTGTCGCGCGGGATTTTCTTCGATCAGCCGTGGGCAGGCTTGCGCAAAGTGATGCCGGTCGCGTCGGGCGGCATACACGCGGGCCAGATGCATCAGTTGCTCGACCTCTTTGGCGACGATGCGATTCTGCAATTCGGCGGCGGCACGATCGGGCATCCGGCCGGCATCCAGGCCGGCGCCACGGCAAATCGCGTCGCGCTGGAAGCGATGGTCAAGGCGCGCAACGAAGGGCGCGATATCGCGAACGAAGGGCCGGAGCTGCTCGACGCGGCCGCGCGCCACTGCCTGCCGCTCAAGCAGGCGCTCGATACGTGGCGCGATGTGACGTTTAACTATGCATCGACTGACACGCCGGACTTTGCGGTGACGCCAAGCGTCGCCTGAGCCCGAGCCTGAGCCAGAGCTGACCGACCGTTGCGCGCGCAACGAGCGCGCAAGGTTCCGATCATTGCGTTCTGCACAAAGGGGTACCGCCATGCGTATCACGCAAGGGACGTTTTCTTTTTTACCCGATCTGACCGACGATGAAATCCGCCTGCAAATCGACTATGCGCTGGCTCAAGGCTGGGCGTGTTCGGTCGAATACACCGACAACCCGCACCCGCGCAACACATACTGGGAGATGTGGGGGCTGCCGATGTTCGATCTGCGCGATGCGGCGGGTGTCATGCAGGAAGTGACCGCGTGCCGCGATGCGCATCCGCAGCACTACATCAAGGTCAACGCGTTCGATTCGGTACGTGGCTTCGAAACGATGCGACTGTCCTTTATCGTGAACCGGCCCGACGACGAAGCGACGTACTCGCTCGAGCGCCAGGAAAACGAGGGACGTGTGCAGCGTTATGCGTTGAGGCGTCGCGCCGGCGATGCGCAAAGCGAAGCGCGCAAAAACACGCCGGCCGACGCCGCGCGAGGCTGGTGATTTGCCCCGGCTCAGCACGCGGCGCCCAGTAGGGATTCCATCGAAACGGAGACGACCATGACTGCCGATACGCTTGAATTGCCGGCGCGCCGCGAGGCGCTGTCGCAACATTCGTCGCGTGCCCCCGCCGAAACGGCGCTCGACGGACCGCATGTGAACCTGCTCGCGTTATATCGCGAATCGGGCATCGCGGGTGTGCTGACGGAACTCGATCGCGATCTCGTCGGTCTCGCGCCGGTAAAGACGCGCATTCGCGAGATTGCCGCGCAATTGCTCGTCGAACGCGCGCGCGCGACGCTCGGTATCGCGACTGGCGCGCCGACACTGCATATGTGCTTTTCCGGCAACCCCGGCACGGGCAAGACGACGGTCGCGATGCGGATGGCCGATGTGCTGCACCGGCTTGGCTATATCCGGCGCAACCATCTGGTGTCCGTCACGCGCGACGACCTGGTGGGCCAGTACATTGGCCATACCGCGCCGAAAACGCGTGACGTACTGAAGCGCGCGATGGGCGGCGTGCTGTTTATCGACGAAGCGTACTACCTGTACCGCCCCGAGAACGAGCGCGACTATGGGCAGGAGTCGATCGAGATTCTGCTGCAAGCGATGGAGAACCAACGCGACGATCTCGTCGTGATTCTCGCCGGCTACGCATCGCGAATGGACACGTTTTTTCAGAGCAATCCCGGCTTTCGCTCGCGGATCGCGCATCACATCACTTTCCCCGACTACGGACCCGAAGAACTGCTGGCGATTGCCGAGCGCATGCTCGACACGATGCACTACCGCTTCGATTGCGATTCGCGTCGTTCATTCGAAGATTATCTGGACCGCCGCATCAGACAGCCGAATTTTGCGAATGCACGTTCGGTGCGCAATGCGATCGACCGCGCGCGGCTGCGTCAGGCGAATCGCCTGTTTGCCGCGGCGCTCGATGGCGCACAACCCGCCGACCCTGCGGCGCTGACGCTGATTACAGCGGGCGACATTCGCGCAAGCCGCGTCTTCGACAGGCTCGCGCCCGGCCCGCAACATGGAAGTGCAACCGACAGCGCCACGGTCGATAAAGCCACGGCGTCCTGAGGAGCGTGAGATGCGAGACGGACGAACGACACTCTCGAAGTTCCTGATCGACGCGCTCGACAGGCAATGTCCGCCGCGGCGCGCGAGCGGTTTGTCGGCGTTGTTGATCGACGTCGCGGCATCGATCAAGACGATTGCCGCGACGCTTACGCGCGGCGCACTCGACGGCAATTACGGATCGGCGCGCTCGGCGAACGTGCACGGCGAAGAGCAGAAGAAGCTCGACGTGCTGACCAATGATATCTTTCTGCAACATTGCGAATGGGACGGTTTACTTGCGGGCATGGTGTCCGAAGAGATCGAGCACGTTTATCAGATACCGCCCGGCTATCCGCGCGGCGAGTATCTGCTCGCCTTCGATCCGCTCGACGGTTCGTCGAATATCGATATCAACGGCGCGGTCGGTTCGATATTTTCGGTGTTACGCGCACCGCCGCAGGACGCGGCCCATGCAAACGGGAACGCAAAAGCGGCTGACCGTAGCGCGTTTTTGAGGCCGGGCCATGAGCAGGTCGCGGCCGGTTATGCGATCTATGGACCGGCGACGATGCTCGTGCTGTCGATCGGCAACGGCACGCATGGCTTCACGCTTGAGCGGGACGTCGGCAACTTCGTGCTGACGCATTCGGACATTCGCATTCCGGAAGACACGAGCGAGTTCGCGATCAATGCATCGAACGAGCGCTTCTGGGAGCCGCCAATACGTCGCTATGTGCAGGAATGCAAGGACGGCAAGAGCGGTTGCCGCGAACGCGACTTCAATATGCGGTGGATTGCGGCGATGGTGGCCGAGGCGCATCGCATTCTGATGCGCGGGGGCGTGTTTATGTATCCGCGCGATTTCCGCTCGGCGCACACGACGCGGGGCCGTCTCCGTCTGCTGTACGAGGCGAACCCGATGAGCTTTCTGATCGAACAGGCGGGCGGCGCGGCGATCACCGGGCGCGAGCGCATTCTCGACGTTGTGCCTGACGACCTGCACGAGTGCGTGCCGGTGATACTCGGCTCGAAGAACGAGGTGATGCGCATTGGCCGCTATCACCGCGAGCATGACCTCGGCATCGATCGGCCGTTTTCGTCGCCGCTCTTCAGGGAGCGGTCGTTGTTTCTGCCTGAAGCGCCGGCATAAAGCGTGCATTGACGGGACCCGCGTGTCGACGATGTTTGCCGATGCCGATTAGCGAATGGGAGAGCCGTATGTCAGTCAAGCACCCGATTATCGCGGTAACCGGATCGAGCGGAGCCGGTACGACCACCGTCATGAAGAGTTTTCAGCACATTTTCAGGCGTGAAAAGATCAATGCGCAGATTGTCGAAGGCGATGCGTTCCACCGCTACGACAGGCTTGGCATGCGCGACGCGCTGAAGCAGGCCGAGCGCGACGGTGTGCATAACTTCAGCCACTTCGGGCCCGATGCGAACATGCTCGAAGAGCTCGAGCAGCTATTTGCAAGCTATGCGAAGTCGGGTTCAGGCAAATTTCGGCGCTACGTGCACGACGAAACGGATGCGGCGAAGTACAAGCTGCCATCCGGCACGTTCACACCGTGGGAAGACATCGACTCGGGCACCGATATGCTGTTCTACGAAGGACTGCACGGCGCGGTGGTGACGGATAGCGTGGATATCGCGCAGCATGCGGATTTGCTCGTGGGGGTGGTGCCGATCATTAACCTCGAGTGGATACAGAAGCTGCATCGCGATCAGAACATGCGTGGCTATTCGCATGAGGCGATCGTCGATACGATTCTGCGGCGCATGCCGGATTATGTGAACTACATCTGTCCGCAGTTTTCACGTACCCATGTGAACTTTCAACGCGTACCGACGGTGGATACGTCAAATCCATTTACGGCAAGGGAGATTCCGCAGCCGGATGAGAGTTTCGTGGTGATCCGTTTTGCACGGCCTAAAGGCATCGACTTCCCGTATTTGCTCACCATGCTGCACGATTCGTTTATGTCGAGGCCGAATGTGATTGTGGTGCCTGGCGGCAAGATGGGGCTTGCGATGCAGCTGATTTTTACACCGATGATCCTGCAATTGAGGGATCGGTGTGCGCGGGCTTGAGGATGTGCTGGTTAGATGGGCGAGCGTTGCGATAACGGGCATCGCAAACGCTCGTACAGTAAACAGACAGCGAGGCAAATGCGACCATTTGTTAAAAAAATGGCTAGTGTGCCATGCTTGAAGGGACGGTGTCTCCAAGTTCCCTGGAGATATACGCAGAGTCTTCAAAATCACCCAATCTTTGAAGTTCAATTTGAATATTTTTATACGAATCCCTGTTATCGGCCTTTGGAGGATCGCACGCCATCAGATTTGCGATTCCCAGATTCGAGGAGATTAGATCGCGAATCGAAACACGGACTGATCGATACTTGTCATCTGAGTATTCTTTCCACAGAGTATTTGCTTTTTTGAATTGATATTGAACCATCGGCGTATTTGTGTCGTATTTCAACCCATGCACTATCCAACGGTCGTCTCGCTTATCCCATTCCCCTCCGCATAGATCGCCAGTTTCGTTACTGACGAGGCAGCCGCTTGTTGTTTTCAATACCGGGCAGTATTGCCTGCTTTGTATTCGCGCTGTTTCTTCTGCGCCTGTTTCTAAAAGACCGACTCTTAAAATGTCAATTACCACGTACCTGCCGGTGGGCGATATTCGAAGCGGGTATGAATCGTCAAACAGTACTCCATTTAAGGATTTTAATGCCTCAAGCGGGAAAAGCCTGGATCGTTGACCGTCCGAGTTGGAGTACACTGCCGTTTTCCAACCCCTCCCTAATTTCTCTTGTTCTTCAGGTGTTACTGGCGATGAAAAAGCAAGCGTTGCACCATTCGGAAACGTGATGACGTCCGCGCTTGCCACGCATGAGGACGTGTAAAGAAGCAAGGCTATTGACAGACCTTGAATGCTTTCAAAGATGTGCATTGGATTTTTCATTTTACGAAAGACTACCTGCAAGCGCAAAATACCTTGCGGGGGCGACATTGATGCCGTTGATTCTGGCCATACTCCGATTTGGACCATATATTTGCAATATTTCCGACTCATATAATTTATGCTTTTGTCCCCATTCTTTCGGATTCTTGGAAACCGATGAGCGAATGGCAAAAAAACTGTTCAATGCCCAGCCGATGTCTCGCGCTACAAACGCTGGCCGATTGATGCTTTGATCAAGCGCGGTCGCGCGTCCGAGATCAGAAAGAAAGAACTCGCCTACGGAGTGCTGGTACTGGGACGGGATCGTCGGCAAAACTACGTTTCTCAATCGATCGATGAAATCCATCAGCTGATGTCGTTCATACGACTTGGCGGAAATCGCTTGAACGATCGCTGCCAACGGGATGCTGCTGATTTTCTTTCCGAAATTCTCTTTGGAACAATCGATCCGTATAAGCGTCCGCAACGGTTCGCCTGTAATTTTTAGATCGTTTGTGAGCGCCGGATGGGCATAATGCATAATAGCGGACCTGCCGACACCCTCTACGGTCCAACCGCATTGCTCGAACAGGTCGCGATAGCCGGCTTCATCTGATTGTTTGAATCGTGCGACCTGCTCTGGAAATTCGCCGCCTCCAGATGAATTAATAGTCTTCTGCATTGCCCCAGCAGTTACGATTTCGCTGTCGTATGAATGTACCGTGTCAAGTCTTCCCTCGTTCATCGAGATAGCGACCAGTATTCGGCGTTCACTTTGCGATATCTCTCCAGCGCTTACCATTTCGCTCAAGGCGGTTGTCTTGTCCATCGGACGCAATCCGGAATAGACAGGACCGTAATTGGTGCCCAGTCGCGTCACCTGGAAACCGCTCTCGAGGCAGCATCCACAGCGGCAGGCTTCGACGTTCAAGCTGAAATTGGCGCTTAGCGCAATCGGATGAATATGAAACACATCCGGTTCCGGAAAGCCCGGCACCCGAGCCTTCACCTCATCCCACCACGCAAGCTTGCCGATCCGCTTTAGCTCTTCCTCGCGCTGCGGCTTCGTGCCCGTGCGCTGGTCGAGTTCCGCAATCAGCTTCGTCCATTTGGCCGGGTTCGCCCACTCGCTCCCGTGCTTCACGATCAGCCGCGACGCAGCCTGCACGAGCCACGGATAACCGCCCCGTTCGGTGTTCGACAGCGAGCACAGCTCGACGGCCGCCTGCCGGCCGTCGCCGCGCGTGAACAGCGCGTCGTACACCTTCAGCATCAGTGGACTGAGCTTCGCGCGCGAGGCCGTGTCGGCCACCTCGGCATGACTCGCGTAGTCGATCCATTGCGCAGAGTTCGCAAAGATCGTATGGGTCGCATCGTGAGCGTCCTCGATGCACCGGAAATCGATCCACTTGCGCGAGAATTCGCGCGTGACCATGCCGCCCCTGTGGTTCGACTCCCGTACCCAGCCCTCGATCGGATGCCCCAGCATATTCGCGCTCTGGACAAGCCACCAGTTCACCGTGCGCTGCTGGAGCGGGTCCGGCTTCGGTTCCGCGTAGTGCCGGCTTCTGTCCCGGGCGAGCCCGGCCAGCGGGTAGACCTGGACCACATCGGTCTTCCTCGACTGCGGCTCCACCCCTTCGGCGAACGTATCGCCGTTACGCTGGTTCAGCACCGTGTTCGGCCCGATCCGCAGGATGGTCGGATCGGCGGGCAGGCCCAGCTCGCTCCAGTCCTCCCTGTGCGGGCCATGCTGCGAGATCCACGCGCGGCTCTGCTCGATAAACGGCCTGATGCTGTCGTCGCAGAACACTTCGATGTGGGCCATGCGTGTCCCGCTCGCGCCGCCTTCGGTCAGCGCGTCATAACGGCCCATGTGGCCGATCGGCTCGCCTGCCCTGATGCAGAAGCCCGCGCCTTGCGCATCGTCCGGCCGGCAATCCGCAGCCGCGGTGATCACCACCTGGTCGAATGCTGCGTCCGGGAAGACTTCATCAACCAGTGGGCCGCCGTTTTCCTGACCCATGCAGATCCATCCGCCGACCGCCGCCGACGCTGAAACGAACGTTCCGGCAATCGGTGGATGCAGCTGCGCGCCGTGCAGGTCCTTCAGCTGCCCCCAGCCCTTCTCCTTCTTTCCGATACTGACGCTGGCGCCCTGCGGCAGGATGCCGATCGCGTTGCTGTGCGGCGTCGGCGCAGTGCGTACACGCAGGCCCAGCTGCCTCGCGTCCGCTGCCTGTCCGTTTCTGCCGATGACCGGTCTGTCACGCGCGAAAGAGGTGACCAGCCACTGCCTCGTCCAGTAGGACGGTTTTCCCCGCGCCGGGAAATTCGCATAGTCCTCATCGGACATCAGGTGCATGTACAGGCTGTAGAACGTCAGCGCCGAGCCGCGCGGGAACTCCATCGAGTGGCGCAACAGCGCAAAGCCGGTGCTGTACGGCGCGCGAAGCGTGGCGCCGCCCGGCGCGGCAAACTCGCTGACCGGGTAGGCGCGGTTGGCGCGATAGGCGATCAGATGACCGTCGGCAAGCGCACGCAGACCCGCATCGAGGTCCATTGCCCGGCCCGCACCGGCCTCGGTGACGTGGATGCCGCCATGCCACATGCCGCTCCTGCTGACGGGATACGAGCCGGACGGCTCGCGTTCGGCCAGCAGACGGTGAAGCTCGTGCTCGTCCGTAAACGGCGACGCCTTCTGCGCCTTGCCTTCGGCTTTGCGCAGGAACGGAAAGGCAAACTGCAATTGCCGCAGTCGAGGTTGTGCAGGTTGAGAAGCTTGCGCTGGCTTCTTCGGCGTGTGCTTTGTTGTCATGAGTCAGGCTTATTCAGAAAATCCGAAGCCGATCGCTCTCAACGTCGGTTTCGATTGAGGTCATCTCTGAGGTTGCGTGTACCGAGGGCAGAAATGTCCCGCTTTTTATGGGACATATTCAGAAGTGGCGTGAGTCACATCGTCCGCACAATCGGCACGGAAGAAACTAATCGCCAAACAGCGCGGCGTCCATCCTGTCTGCCTGAAATTGACAAATCTTTTCAATGGAGCCGAGACGGTACGCGGGCAATTCGCGCCCGGATCTCGATGAGCCTGGAGTTCAGTGATTGATGCGCAAGCACTTGAGACGTGCGTGTTTGATTAGCTAAACGAAAGGCCACTGCCCGTTAGGGCAGCGGCCTTTTGCAAACAGGTGCTATCTATGCCACCTGTTTGTCTTCTTAACGCTTCCTGTTATTGCCCGGCAGCCGGTGATTTCACACTCGGGGTCGCCAGCGTGTTGTTAGTCGCGGGAGCCGGCGTATCCGCCGGTGCGCCACTGTTCGCCGCGGGCAGGCCCGAGTTCGGCTTTCTCGTCATTGCACCGCTGTCCGAGTTGCTGGAACCCGGCGTGCCGTAGCTATTGGTCGCGCCGTTCATCTGATTCGACGGGCTAGCCGTGCTGCCGTTCGACGAACCGGCGCCGCCTGCGCCGCCTGCACCGCCCGCGCCGCCGGCCGATTGTGCATAAGCAGCGCCCGACAGCGCGAGTGCGGCAGTGGCAGCGATCAATATGCGGGATGCGTTCTTCATGATCCGTCCTCCTTAATTGGATTGAAATGTCGACGCAAACAAACGCTGTTTGCTTAACGACGAAGACGAGCAACCGCCGTGCCGCGTATTTCGATCTGGATACCTTCCCAATTTCTTCGACATGATATGCACGTTTATGCACGTTTACATTCCGGATTGTGCACGGTAAGATGTGCCCATGAACGACAACATTCCCGTTGCACGGCGCGACGAAATTGCTCATCGGCTCGCTCAGGGCCAGCCGGTCGTGGCGGCCACGCTCGCTGTCGAATTCAATATTTCGGAAGACGCGATTCGCCGGGATCTCCGTGCGCTTGCGGCCGAGGGGCTGTGCCGCCGGGTCTATGGAGGCGCGTTGCCCATCACGCCCGCGTCCGCCCCGATGACAGCCAGGATGGTCGAAGCACGTGAACGAAAAATGGCGTTGGCTCGCGCAGCAGTGCGGCTTATCGAGCCAGGCGAACTTCTGTTTCTCGACAGCGGCAGCACGAATCTCGCGCTCGTCGAGGTGCTGCCGGAGGAAAGCGAGCTGAGCGTCGCCACCAATTCCATCGATATCGCCGCTGCCGTCCTTCACCGCGGCGATCTGCAACTCATCATGATAGGAGGCGCAGTCGATGCGGCAGTCGGAGGATGCGTCGATGCCGGTGCGGTGCGCAGCATCGAGCAGATGAATATAGACCGATGCTTCCTCGGCTCGTGCGCGATATCGGCAAAAGGCGGTATCAGTGCTTTCAATCTCGCCGACGCCACGTTCAAGCGCGCTGTCCTCGCGGCAAGCGCGCACAGCGCGGTGCTGGCGACCACCGATAAATTCACCGCTCGTGCGTCTCATCGGGTCGCAGCCATGGCGGCGATCGAATGCATCGTCGTCGAACACGATTTGCCTCGTGCGGAGCGTGCGTCTCTCTCCAAGGCAGGGCCAAAGGTCCTGCCTGCATTGCCGGCCGATCTTTAGGCATGCGGCAAAGCCCAATGGAACCGAAAATGTCCATATCGAGTGAGATGAATTCGAATCGGCCGGCCGCCCGATTCGCCACCCGCCTTGCGTTTCTTGTAGCCGGTTTCGGTGTTGCGTGCTGGGCGCCGCTCGTGCCATTCGCGAAGGATCGGGTTGGCGCGAGTGACGGGCTGCTTGGCATGCTGTTGCTTTGCCTTGGCTTAGGATCGGTGATTGCGATGGTATTCACCGGTGCACTGAGCGCGCGATATGGCAGCAAGCCCGTCATCGCAGCGGGAGGGATCGGGCTAGCTGTAGTTCTTCCGTTGTTGACCCTGGTGAGTACGCCGCTTACGCTGGCCATCGCCTTGCTTGCGTTCGGCGCGTGTCTTGGCTCGCTCGATGTCGCCATGAATGTCCACGCAATTGAAGTCGAACGCATGGAAGCGCGCCCGTTGATGTCGGGTTTTCACGCGCTATTCAGCGTCGGCGGATTCTTCGGCTCGACGTTGATGACATTTCTGCTTTCGATGCAGATGGGAACACTCGCCAGCACCGTGCTCTGTGCTGTTCTGATGTTCGCCGCAATCGTGATCGCGCAACCGCGGCTGCTCGATACGGCCCAGCAGAATGACGCCCCGCTGTTTGCCATCCCGCGTGGTGTCGTTCTGTTGCTGGCGGCACTTACGGCCATCACGTTTCTCGTTGAGGGTGCGTTACTCGACTGGAGTGCGTTGCTCATTACCGGCAAAGGGATCGTCGATGCAGCGCGCGGCGGAATGGGCTATATGCTGTTCTCCATAGCGATGACAGTGGGCCGTTTGAGCGGCGATGCAATAACGGCACGCGTTGGCGATCGCATGGTGATGTTCTGGGGCGGTGTTGTCGCCACGGTAGGTTTCGTTGTCTTGCTGATCGCAACGATACCTGTCGCTGCAATGTCCGGTTTCCTGCTGATCGGCCTCGGCGCTTCCAATGTGGTGCCCGTTTTGTTTCGCAAAGCGGGCGCGCAGCGCGTGATGCCATCTGCGCTTGCCGTCGCGGCGATCACGACCACCGGCTATGCCGGAAATCTTCTGGGCCCGGCAGGCGTTGGCTTCGTCGCTAATCATGTTGGGTTGGCCGGTGCATTCTGGATATTGGCCGCGCTGCTCTTTCTCGTTCCGTGTTGCGCACGGTTGGTGACAAGCAGGCGGGCAATTTCTTCCGGGGCCAGCTAGGCCATCTGGCTAATCGTTCTGCGAAACCTGTGCAGGGACAGCGCAAACAGCGTTGCGCCGATCGCAATCAATGCGCAGAACGGTCTCCACACCATGTCGATCCCAGCGCCCCGATAAAGGATGGCCTGCCCCAGTTCGACGAAATGTGTGGTGGGCGCCGCGAGCATGAGGTCACGCACGATTTGCGGCATGCTCTCCCGCGGCGTTATGCTGCCCGAGAGCATCTGCATGGGCAACAGCACGAGCACGATCAGCATGCCGAACTGCGGCATGCTGCGTGCGAGCGTCGCGAGGAAAATGCCCATCGACGTGGTCGCGAACAGATGCAGCGCGGCGCCCAGCATGAACAGCGCGACCGATCCCTCGACCGGCACGTGCAGCACGCCGCGTACGACGAACGTCAGCGAAAATGCCGCCGCGATCATTACCACGAGCCCCATCGACCAGACCTTCGAGAGCATGATTTCCACTGGCGTGACGGGCATGACGAGCAAATGCTCGACGGTGCCGTGTTCGCGCTCCCGGATCAGCGCCGCGCCCGTGAGAATGATCGACAGCATCGTGACGCTGTTGATCACTTCCATCAGCGCGCCGAACCGCACATGTTCGAGATTCGGGTTGAAACGCATGTGCATGGCGATATCGACAGGCAGCGTCGCAGTGGCACGATAGCGCCGTGCGAATGCATCGACCTCGCCGCTCACGATCTGCTGCACGTACCCGCTTCCGGTGAACGCTTGACTCATCCGCGTCGCGTCGACATTCAGCTGGATGACGGCGCGGCGGCCCGCGAGGATATCGCGCTGGAAGTTCGGCGGAATGTCGAGCGCAAACGTATAGGCGCCGGTATCGAGGCCGCGGTCGACTTCCGATGCCGAAATCAGCGCGGGCGTTCCAAACTGCGGCGGGAAGAACGCCTCGACGATACGCGCCGAAAGGGGCGATGCGTCTTCGTCCACCACGGCGATCGGCGCCTTGTGCAGCGTATCCGGCTGTGCCGTGGCGGCGGAGTAGATCGACACGGTAAATGTGTAGACGATCAACACGAGCATGATCGAGTCGCGCCGCAGGCTCCACAGTTCCTTGATGCCGAGCCGGTAGATGTTCGAGAGTCGGTGCATGATCACGTCTCCTGCTTGCGTAGCATCGCCATGGCCATGCCCATCACCACCGGTATCGTGATCAGCAGCGGCCAGAACTGCGACTGCAGCTCCGCGAAACCGAGCGCCTTGTTGAACACGCCGCGGCTGATCGTGAACATATAAGTGGCGGGATAAATCCGCCCGATCAACCGGCCGCTGCCTTCCATCGAAGAGAGCGGATTGATGAGGCCCGCGAACTGGATCGTCGGCACCATCGTGCCGATGATGGTCAGGAAAATGGCCGCAATCTGGCTGCGCGTGAACGTCGATGCAAGGAGCCCCAGACCCGTCGCCACGATGCTGTAGACAAGCACGGCGGCGAGCAGCGCGATGAAGCTGCCCTTCACCGGAACGCCGAATGCGAATCTCGCCATCACGGTCATCAGCAGAAAATTGACGAGCGCAAGCAACACATACGGCACCTGCTTGCCGAGCAGAAATTCGGCGCGAGTGACCGGCGTGACGTACAGGTTCACGATCGAGCCCAGCTCCCGTTCGCGCACGACCGCGAGCGCAGTCAGCATCGCGGGCAACATCAGCAGCAACATTGGAATGATGGCGGGCACCATCGCGGGAAGACTTCTCACGTCGGGGTTGTAGCGAAACCGCGTTTCGATGTCGAGCTGGGCGGCAGGGGCCGCGCCGAGCCGGTGCTGCGCCTGATCCGCGAGCCACGCGGCGTGCATCCCTTGCACGTAACCGCGAATCGTCTCCGCTCGCTGCGGCATTGCACCGTCGATCCAGACGCCGATCTCTACGTGTCTGCCGCGCTGCACGTCGCGTGCGAAGTCGGGTGGTATCTCGAGTGCGAGAGAAAGCCGGCCGTTGCGCATGCGCCGGTCGAGGTCTTCATAGCCCGCGAGCGGCGCTTGCTCGGTGAAGTAGCGCGAGCCCGAGATATTCAGCGCGTAGTTGCGGCTCAGCTCGGTCTGGTCGCGGTCGAGCATGGCGAAGCTGAGGTTCTCGACGTCCATATTGATACCGAAGCCCATCACGAACATCAGCACGAGCGAGCCCAGCAGCGCGAGTGTTGCGCGCACCGGATCGCGCCGCAGTTCCAACGCTTCGCGCCACACATAAGTGAACATCCGCGCCGCGCTGAAGCGGCGGGGGCGGGGCGTGCGGACTGCTGCTTCGCGCGGCGGGGCGATCGCTGTCGTCGATGACGCGGTGTCGGGCGCGGCCTCGCCGCCGGCTTCGGCCAGATAGCCAATGAACGCCGCTTCGAGCGTCGCGGCGCCGCGTGCGCGTACCAGCGCGGCGGGTGCGTCGCTGGCGAGCACCTTGCCGGCGTGCATCAACGAGATGCGATCGCAGCGCTCGGCTTCGTTCATGAAGTGCGTCGAGATGAAGATCGTCACGCGGTCCTGGCGGGCCAGGTCGAGCATCAGTTGCCAGAAGCTGTCGCGCGCGATCGGGTCGACGCCCGAGGTCGGTTCGTCGAGAATCAGCAGTTCCGGCTTGTGCACCATCGCCACGGCGAGCGACAAACGCTGCCTGACGCCGAGCGATACATTCATGGGCAGCGCGTCGAGGACATCCGCTAGACCGAAGCGGTTGACCATTTCGTCGACGCGCGCGGGAATCTCATGTTCGTTCACATGGAAAAGGCGCGCGTGTAGCACGAGGTTCTGGCGCACGGTGAGTTCGCTATACAGCGAGAACGCTTGCGACATGTAGCCAACGCGCCTGCGTGTGTCGATGTCGTGGGGATCCACGGCGCGGCCGAACAGCGTGGCGGAGCCTTCCGTTGCCGGCAGCAGGCCGGTCAGCATTTTCATCGTCGTCGACTTGCCGCAACCATTGGAGCCGAGGAAGCCAAAAATTTCGCCTCTGCGGATGCGAAAGCTCACGTGGTCGACTGCGATGAAGTCGCCAAAACGCATCGTCAGATCGTGGGCCTCGATGGCGATGTCCCCCTCATCGACCGCCTCGAGCGGCGCGATTTGCACGGCGCGGTGTCCGCGTCGTCTCGCCTCGGGAAGCAGCGCAATGAACGCTGCTTCGAGCGTCCTGCAGCCCGTTTGCTCGAGAAGCGCGCTGGGCGTGTCAGTCGCGAGTACGCGGCCGGCATCGAGCGCGACGAGCCAGTCGAAGCGCTGTGCTTCGTCCATATACGCGGTGGCGACAATCACGCTCATCGCGGGCCGCGCTTCTCGAATGCGCGCGATCAGGCTCCAGAACTGCGTGCGCGCGAGCGGATCGACACCCGTGGTCGGTTCGTCGAGAATCAGCAGGTCGGGGTCGTGAATCAGCGCGCAGCACAGCGCGAGCTTCTGTTTCATGCCGCCGGAAAGCTTGCCTGCCGGGCGCGCCAGAAACGGATCGAGCCCCGTGCGGCGCGTCAGGTCCCCGATGCGGCGGCGGCGTTCGGTTGCGTCGTGGCCGAAGAGCCGCGCGAAGAACTGCAGGTTCTCTTCGACCGACAGCGTGGGGTACAGATTCTTCCCGAGGCCCTGCGGCATGTACGCGATGCGCGGGCAGACCCGGTTGCGGTGAGCCGCCGACGCCATGTCGCCGCCCAATGCCTCGACCGTCCCGTGCTGCACCTTGCGGGCGCCCGAGGCCAGCGCGAGCAGGCTCGACTTGCCCACGCCGTCCGGTCCGATCAGACCCACCATGCGACCTGCCGGAATGTCGAGCGTGACGCGATCGAGCGCGAGCGTCTTGCGATAGCGCAGCGTCACGTCGCGCAGACGCACGACGGGCGCGCCGCTCGCGTCGCCGCCGCGCGGACCGTTTGCGGCGCACGGCAACGTCGCGTTCACTGCGGCACCCGGATCGACAGTTTCGCCGGCCACGCAACACTCGGGTCGAGCCGGACCCATGCGACGCCCGGCAGTCCCGTCTTGACGAGTTTCAGATGCTGCAGCAGCAGCTCGCGGCTGATCCGCGCTTTGACGCGAAACATCAGCTTCTGGCGCTCGCTCGCGGTTTCGACAGTCTTCGGCGTGAACTGCGCCGTGCTCGCAACGAAGGAGACCGCGGCCGGAATCACGTAGTTGGGCGCAGCGTCGAGCACTATACGCACTTCGGCTCCGAGCGCGACCTTGCCGGCTACCGTCTCAGGCAAAAAGAAGGTCATGTAGACGTCGGAGAGGTCGATCATGTTGAGGACCGTTCCGCCGGCTGCGAGCACTTCGCCCGGTTCCGCGACGCGGTACTGCACGCGGCCGTCGCGCGGCGCGCTGAGTTCGCTGTCGACGATATCGGCATTGACCCGCGCGACGGTGGCCTGAGCGGCCACCACCATCGAACGCGCGGCGACAAGCTGCGCGCGCGCCGCGTCGATCGCGGCCGCCGCAGTCGCGACCTGTGCGTTGGCGGCATTGACGGCGGCCTCGGTGCTGCGCATCCGGGCGCGGTCGTCGTCGAGTTCCTGCATCGACGAAGCGCCTTCGCGCGATAGCGTTTCCGAGCGCGCGAGCTTGCGCTGCGCGGCGTCGCGTTCGGCTTCACGCTGCGTCACGAGTGCCTGCGCGGCGGCCTTGTCGCTCACGCGCTGCGCGACCTGCGCCTCGACGCTCGCGGCGTTGTTGATGGCTTGCTGATGCTGCGCGCGCGCTTCGTCGAGTTGTGCCTCGAGCACGGTGACCTGCATTTTGGCGAGTGGCTGGCCCGCCTTTACGAAGTCGCCTTCGTTCACATAGATGGCATCGACGCGGCCGGCCAGCTTCGTCGCCACGTCGATTTCGGTTGCCTCGACACGGCCGTTGCCGCTCGCGAATGCGTCGCCCGGGCCATCGGCGTGCAGCCGCGTCCACACAAAATAGCCGGAGGCCGCCACGATCAGCAGCGCCGCGACGGCGATCAGTTTTTTTGTTGTGGCTGCAACGTTCATTGCGGCGCGCCCTGTAATGTTGAATGGTCCGGTACCGAAGGCGAGTGGTCGGCTGATGGGGCGTGTTCCAGATTGCCGCCGAGCGCCGCATACAGCGCGACCCGGCTCGACAGCAGGGCCCTGCGGGTCTGCACGAGCGCTTGTTGCGCGTCGAGCAGATCGCGCTGCGCGTCGAGTACTTCGAGAAACGGCGTGGCGCCGCTGTCGTACCGCAGCCGCGCGAGCCTCGCGCGTTCGGTCTGCGCGTCCAGTGTCGCGCGCGCGGATTGAACCTGGTCGGCGAGCCACTCGCGCGCCGACAACGCATCGGCCACGTCGCGAAACGCGGACTGGATGCTTTTCTCATACTGCGCAACCGCCTCTTTCTGGCGTGCCTCTTCGAGACGCAGATTGCTGCTGTTGCGTCCCGCGTCGAAGATCGGCATCGAGACGCTCGGCAAAAAGATCCATGTGCCGGTGTTTGCTGCGAACAGGTCCTGAAGGGCGGTACTGCTGCTGCCGAGTGCGCCGGTCAGCGTGATGCGCGGGAAGAACGCGGCGCGCGCCGCGCCGATGTTCGCATTGGCCGCGCGCAACTGATGTTCGGCCGCGACGATGTCAGGGCGATTCTCGAGCAGTTGCGACGGCAGACCGGCGCCGAGATCGGCGCGGACGCTGAGGTCGTCGAGTTCCGATGGTAGCGACAGTGTTGCCGGTGCGCCGACCAGCACGTCCAGCGCGTGAGCGTCGGTGGCGCGCTGCTGCTGCAGTTGCGCGGCGAGCGTGCGCGCTTGTTCGAGCAGAATCTGCGACTGCATCAGGTCGAGCCTCGACGTCGCGCCGACCTCGAAGCGGCGCCGGAAGATGCGTAGGGATTCCGTGCGGGTCGCAATTGTCCGGCGCGCAATGGCAATGCGCTCGTCGAGTTCGCGCAGCAAAAGGTAACTATCGGCGACCTGCGTGATCAGCGTCAGGGTAGCGGCGCGTTGCGATGCGTCGCTGGCCAGAAAGTTTTCGAGCGCGGCGTCCTTCAGATTGCGCACGCGTCCCCAGAAATCGAGTTCCCAGTTGCTCTCTGTCAGGCTCACGCTATAGCCTGCGCCGTCGATCGGCTGGGTGCCCAGGATACCGCCCGGCGTCCGGAAGCGAACATAGGACGCGCCCGCGTCGACGGTAGGGAACTGATCGGCGCGGCGTACGCCGTATGCGGCGCGCGCCTCTTCGACACGCTGGACGGCAATGCGCAGGTCGCGGTTATGCACGAGCGCCTGCGCGATCAGCGCCTGAAGCTGCGGGTCCGGAAAATAGTCGCGCCAGGCCACGTCGGTGGCGCTGGTCCGACCTGCGTCCGGTGCGTCGGCGGGCCACGAGGTTGCGACCGGCAATGCGGGCCGTTCATAGTGCGGCGCGAGCGACAGGCATGCCGATAGCGACAGCGCGAGCGCCAGGACGGCCGCGCGCAGCCGATAGGCATACTGCTTCAGGCGTTCGCTGGGAGCGGCATCGTTATGCATGGCATGGCTGCGGGTAGGTTATTCGCATCGCCGCGCCCCACGCACGAGCGGTGATGCGTTTGGCAGGCGCGTGGCGACGAGCAGGGCCCCTGGTCTTTATAGCCGCACGCAGGCTACGTATCGTTGATGCAGGTCAACGGGCCGACCGGCCAGCCGGAGATGGAGGGTGTTCTGGGAAAAAGCCGACCTGCAAACGTCTGTGGGGGAGGGAAAGACTCGAGTCCGAAAGTGACCGGTTACTGCTTCATGCTGTCGGCACAGGCGGCTTGCGGCGTGAACCTGGCGGCAAGCAGGTCGCGGTTCATTGCAGGACTTCAACGCGGGTCGAGCCCGCGACCGGATCTCCTAACCATTAGGAAGATGCTGTCGCGAGCAAACGTAGAAAAACACGTGCAACGGGTGCCCCGCGCACCCGCATGGCGCTAGACGGCCATCCGGAACATCGAGACCGCGGAATTCAGATCGCTCGCCTGCGACTCCAGCGAACTTGCGGCCGCAGCAGCTTGTTCAACCAACGCGGCGTTCTGCTGCGTGGTTTCATCCATTTGCGACACCGCCTGGTTGACCTGGCCAATCCCCTTGGTCTGTTCCTCGGATGCGGCCGTGATCTCCGCCATGATGTCGGTCACGCGCCGGATTTCGTGAGTGATTTCGCCCATCTTTGCACCGGCTTCGCGCACGTAACCCGCGCCCGCCTGAACGCGTTCGACCGAGTCATTGATCAATTCCTTTATTTCCTTCGATGCGGTCGACGAGCGCTGCGCGAGCGAACGCACTTCTGACGCCACGACCGCAAAACCTCGTCCTTGCTCGCCCGCCCGCGCGGCTTCAACGGCCGCGTTCAGAGCCAGAATATTCGTCTGGAACGCGATGCTCTCGATGATGCCGACGATGTCAGCGATCTTGTCCGAACTCTCGTTGATGCCCTTCATGGTTTCGACCACCCGTGACACCGCCATGCCGCCCTGCTCCGCGACGGCAACCGCCTGCGAGGCGAGCTGGTTGGCCTGGCGCGCATTGTCGGCGTTCTGCGTGACCGTCGACGTCAGCTGTTCCATGCTGGCCGCTGTCTGCTGCAGCGAAGCCGCTTGTTGCTCGGTGCGCTGCGAGAGGTCCTGGTTTCCCGCTGCGATCTGATGAGTCGCGGTAGCGATCGAGTGGGCCGACACCTTGATCGTGCCGATCGTTTGCGCAAGTTGCGTCTGCATGCGTTTGATCGAGAACAGGAGGCTCGACTTGTCATCCGGCGCCGTCGTCACCGCCGCAGTCAGGTCGTTATCGGCGATCCGGTTAGCGATCGCGGCCGCGTATGCGGGCTCGCCACCGAGCGAGCGCAGGATGCCGCGATTGAGCAGCACGACAATGGACGACAGTGCGCCCGCGAGCACCACCAGGATGCCGAGGCTCCGGTATAGCGACGAACGGAACGCCGCGTCGATGTCGTCGACATAGAGACCTGTGGTAACGATCCAATCCCAAGGCTGGTACGCCGCGGCGTAGATGATCTTTGGCGACGCTTCGGTTGCTCCCGGTTTAGGAAATTCAAAGCCGACAAACCCCTTACCATCGCGCTTGATGGCGGAGACGATATCCCGGTAGAAGTAAACATTGTTCCGATCCTTGACGTCGCCGACAAACTTGCCGATCGACGCCGGCTGGATCGGGTGCATCAAGATCGTCGGGTTCGAGTTGAGCACGACAAAGTAGCCCTCATCGCCGTACCGCATGTTACGGATGCTATCCATCGCATGTCGCTGGGCTTCCGCCACAGGCATGCTGCCGGAGTTGGCCTGGTCGCCAAAATTCCTGACCACGCTGAGCGCGATTTCCGATGCGTGTATCAGTTCGTCTTTACGCTCGGCGAGGCGTATGTCGCGCGTTTCGTAAGCGTTGTAGACCGATATGCCGGCTAGACAGAGCACGCCCAGAATCAGCGGCAGCCACAGCTTTTGAGCAAACGACAGCTTCATATTACAGAACCCCATTCGTGTAAGCGTCACGGTCTGTCTGTTCTTCTGGACGCGCTTCCGGAACTATGTGTGCCAAGTAACAGGTAAACGGCTTCGTTCCCAAAATCTGAAGGGCGGTTTCGGGTCTCATTGCTTCCGACGCGGACCGGATCTGCTCTCGATCGAAGCAAGGAGATAGTCGAGAAAGGTGTTTGAAAACTCGTTTAGCAGACGAATCGATGTTGTCTGGACGCATAGCCACATCGCCACAAACCCCCGGGCATGTTCCGTGCAACTTCACTAGCGTTGGCAAGGCCATGCTTATTCGCTCCGCATCGATATGGACGCCATCCACCACAAAGCTCGCCCGGCAGCGCCGCCGTCCGGGGAACCCGCCTTCACCGGCTTTGTGCGGGTGCGCGGCGCTCGCGAACACAATCTGAAAAATATCGATGTGCAGATTCCGCGTGATGCGCTGGTCGTCTTCACAGGGGTGTCCGGATCGGGCAAATCGTCGCTGGCATTCGGCACGTTGTACGCCGAAGCGCAGCGGCGCTATTTCGAATCGGTCGCGCCGTATGCCCGGCGTCTGATCGAGCAGGTCGGCGTGCCCGAAGTGGACGCCATCGAAGGCCTACCGCCCGCGGTCGCGTTGCAGCAGCAGCGCGGCACGCCGAGCGCGCGCTCGTCGGTTGGCAGCGTGACGACGCTGTCGAGTCTCGTGCGCATGCTCTATTCGCGCACGGGCGACTACCCGCCGAAGCAGCCTATGCTGTTCGCCGAGGATTTCTCGCCGAACACGGTGCAAGGCGCCTGTCCGACTTGCCATGGACTTGGCCGCGTGTACGAGGTCACCGAAAAATCGATGGTGCCCGACGACTCGCTGAGCATTCGCGAGCGCGCAATCGCCGCATGGCCGCCCGCGTGGCATGGACAGAACCTGCGCGACATTCTGGTGACCCTTGGCTACGACGTCGATAAACCGTGGCGCGATCTGCCAAAGAAAGACCGCGACTGGATTCTCTTCACCGACGAACAGCCGACCGTGCCCGTCTACGCCGGACTCACGCCGAAAGAAACGCGTGCCGCGCTCAAGCGCAAGGACGAGCCAAGCTACCAGGGCACATTCACCGGTGCACGCCGCTATGTGCTGCACACGTTCGCGAACACGCAAAGCGCGCTGATGAAAAACGCGTGTCGCAATTCATGATCGGCAGCGTCTGTCCTGCCTGTCATGGCAAGCGGCTCAAGAAGGAAGCGCTGTCCGTGAAATTCGCCGGGCTCGATATCGGCGCATTCGCTCAGTTGCCGCTAGCCAGACTTGCGGGGATGCTCGAACCGATCGCGCGCGGCAAATGGCCCGAGCCGGATGCCGCTCATTCGGGCAAAGACGCCGGCAAAGGCAGCGTGCTCAGCAGGAGCGCCATGCGCGATGCCGTCGATAAACGGATCGCTGCAGGCGGGTCCGCACATAAAGCCTCGCCCGATGTGCGGCGCACACCGAACCTGTCCGAGGAAAAACGCGTCGCCGCGCAACGCATTGCAGCCGAGTTGCTCGAACGCCTGACCACTCTGGTCGATCTGGGCCTCGGCTACCTCGCGCTGGAGCGCAGTACGCCCACACTGTCATCCGGCGAACTGCAGCGTTTGCGGCTCGCCACGCAGTTGTCGTCGCAGTTGTTCGGTGTCGTGTATGTGCTCGACGAGCCATCGGCCGGCCTGCACCCCGCAGACGGCGAAGCGCTCTTCAGCGCGCTGCAGAGCCTGAAGGCCGCGGGAAATTCGCTGTTTGTCGTCGAACACGATCTGCAGATGATGCGGCGCGCCGACTGGCTCGTCGATGTCGGTCCCGCGGCCGGCGAAGCCGGCGGCCATGTGGTCTATAGCGGGCCGCCGGCTGGCCTCGCGAATGTCGAAGCGTCACATACCCGCCGACATCTGTTTGCGCCGTCCGTGCCCGTCGCGCGCGCGACGCGCGAACCGGCCGGCTGGCTGCGGCTCGTCGGTATCACGCGCAATAATCTGCATGGGCTGGACGCCGCGTTTCCGCTCGGCTGCCTGACTGCCGTCACGGGCGTGTCGGGCTCGGGCAAATCGAGCCTCGTGAGCCAGGCGTTGCCGGAACTGGTCGCTAGCCACCTTGGACGCGCCTTCGAAAAACCCGACGACGAGCAGGATCCGTTGCTCGCGGGCGCGAGTGGACCGACCGGCGGCCGCATTGCCGAGGGCATGGACGCACTGCGCCGCCTCGTGCGCGTCGATCAGAAACCGATCGGCCGCACGCCGCGTTCCAATCTCGCCACCTACACGGGCCTCTTCGACCACGTGCGCAAGCTGTTCGCCGACACGCCACTGGCTCGCAAGCGTCGCTACGGCGCGGGCCGCTTCTCGTTCAATGCGGCGCAAGGCCGTTGTCCGACGTGTGAAGGCGAAGGCTTCGTCAGCGTCGAACTACTGTTCCTGCCAAGCGTCTATGCGCCGTGCTCGACCTGTGGCGGCACGCGCTACAACGCGCAGACGCTGGAAGTCACATGGCGCGATAAGAACATCGCGGAGGTGCTCGGCTTGACCGTCGATGCGGCCTGCGATTTCTTCGCCGACGAAGCCAGCGTGATGCGCGCACTGAACGTGCTGCGTGACATTGGCCTCGGCTATCTGCGGCTCGGTCAACCCGCGACCGAATTGTCTGGTGGCGAGGCCCAGCGCATCAAGCTCGCCACGGAACTGCAACGCGCGCAACGCGGCGACACGCTATATATCCTCGACGAACCCACCACTGGCCTGCATCCCGCCGACGTCGACCGGCTGATGGTGCAACTGCAGGCACTGGTCGATGCCGGCAATACCGTCGTCGTCGTGGAGCACGACATGCGGGTCGCCGCACAAAGCGACTGGGTTGTCGACGTCGGCCCGGGCGCCGGCGGCGCCGGCGGCAAGATCGTGGCGACCGGCACGCCGGCCCAGGTTGTGCGCGTGAAGGAAAGCCGCACTGCGGCGTATCTGAAGCGGCACCTCGCAGCATGAACGAATGTCCAGCACAAAGCTCTGCCGGCGCGATTTCGCCAACGGCGCGCCAGGTCTGCTGATTTTCGTCAGGCCAATGTCTACGCGCTAACGCTATCGCCGTTCGCTTCACGAGCGGCTTCGGCGTCGCGCTGCTTCAGAATGCCGATCGCAACTTCAGCGGCGGCTTGCACATGGGCGCGGCATGCCGCGGCAGTGGCGGCCGCGTCGCGCCTGTCGATCGCCGTAAGGATAACGCCCAACTCCTTGATCGTCTTTTTTAGCCGGTTCGGACTCGACAGCGATGTCGCTCGCAACTGGCTATTGCGGATCAGCAATCTTTCGAGCATGCGCGTCGCAAGCACATTGCGGCTTCCTGCGGTGAGGATCTGGTAGAAGCGCCGCTTGATATCGAGCAGCACATCGCGCGACACCTCTTTCTGCGCGGCAGCCTTCAATTCTTCGTAGACCGCACGCAACGCGGCGCGCTCCTCCACAGTGGCACGCAGCGCGAATCCTTCGCCTGCCAGCGCCTCGAGTGCGGCCCGCACCTCATACACGTCGCGCGCCTCTTCTACCGAAAGCCGCGCGACGAAGGGCCCGCGGTTCGGATGGACGATCACCAGACCTTCCGCCTCGAGCAGGCGGACCGCTTCACGAACCACGCTGCGGCTCGTACCGAAGGTTTCGCACAGCAGCCGGTCGGGCAGGTGTTCGCCCGGCAGAAATCGTCCGGACACGATCGCGGCGCGCAAAGCGTCTTCCACCTGTCGCCGCACCGGCTGCGGCACCACTTTCAGAGAGGTCATGCCCGATTTGCTGTCGTTGTCGTCGAGGCGTTCATTTTACATCCTGCTTCTGGTCTCGGAAGAAGATTGACGGACAATCTTATGACGTGTCATATTGACGGACAATCTGGTAATTGAAGGCCCGCGTCGATCCGTACCTGCGACGCAAATAACAGCGATAACAACGGAGACACTTCGACATGTCCGATATCAGCCAGCGGATGGATCAGCTGCCGATCACCGCCTTTCACCGCATCGCGATCTGTGCGCTCGCGTTCGCCTACTTTTTCGAACTGGCCGACCTGAATACTTTCGCGTATGCGGCGCCCGCGATCATCGGCAACTGGCACATCCCGGTCAGCGCCGTGGCGCTCATCACGTCGACGAGCTTCGGCGGCATGTTTATCGGCGGCACTTTTGGCGGCATGCTCGCGCACCGGATCGGTCGTCGGCGCGGATTCATCCTGAGCATCCTTGTCTATACGCTGTTCTCGCTGCTGAATGCGGCGTCGTGGGACGTGTTGTCGCTGGCGGTGTTCCGTTTCCTGACGGGCATTGGCCTGTCGGGCATGACGGTGATCGCCAACGTCTACGTCAGCGAGTTCTTCCCGGCGCGCCTGCGCGGCAAATACATGAGCATGATCTTCACGCTCGGCCTGATCGGCATTCCAGCGACCGCATGGGTCGCACGTCTTGTGGTGCCGCTCGCGCCGTGGGCGTGGCGGCTGATTTTCGTGTGGGGCAGCCTCGGGCTGCTGGCCATTCCGTTCGCGCTGAAGCTGCTCGAATCGCCGCGCTGGCTGCTGACGAAAGGAAAGGTGGTCGAAGCGCATCGTGTCGTCGGCAAGCTGGAAGCATCCGCGGGCATCGAGGCGCCGCGCGCGGACCTGCGCTATGAGGGCGAGCCGCTGCAGGCCTCGTCTTCATTGCGCGGCATGTTCGCGCGAGGTTACCGGCAGCAAACGATCGGCCTGTCGCTGATCTGGATCTTCCAGACGCTCGGCTTTTACGGCTTTGTCGCATGGGTGCCGACACTGCTGGTCCAGCACGGCTTCACGATTACGAAGTCCCTCGAATACTCAAGCCTGATGGCGATCTGCAATCCGCTCGGCGCATGGCTTGGCACTTTCATCATCGAGCGCTTCGAGCGCAAGTGGATCGTCGCGATCGACGCGGTGCTGATTGCCATGGCTGGCGTCGCCTATGGTCTTGCGCCATCGGCGGCTTTTATCGTTATCTTCGGCGCGCTCGTGATCATCACGATCCAGCTCATGAACGCGACGCTGTACATCTACACGCCGGAATCGTATCCGACGCATCTGCGCTCGGCAGGCGCAGGCTTCTGTTATGGCCTTGGGCGCCTGACCAATGTGGTCGGGCCATTCATCGTCAGCATGCTGTACGCGAGCGCGGGCTACCTGAGCGTGTTCGGCTACATCTCCGCGTGCTGGCTGGTGGTCGCGGCCGTCGTGACCGCAATCGGGCCGCGCACCACCGGCCGGCCGCTCGAACTCGTCAATTCCAATGAACCTTCTCACTCGCCCAACAAGGAGCTCAATCTTGAAAGAAGATCACGCACTGTTTGAAAAAGGCATGCCGATTCGCCGCGAAGTACTGGGACCCGAGTATGTCGATGCATCGATGAAGGGTGCCGACGCCTTCATGATGTCGTTCCAGCGCGCGACCACCTCATGGGCATGGGGCTGGGCGTGGGGCGACCCGACGCTCGATCGAAAGACCCGCAGCCTGATGAATCTCGCGATGCTGACCGTGTCGGGCCACACCGAAGAGCTGAAGCTGCACGTGAAGGGCGCATTGAACAACGGCGTCAGCATCGACGAGATCAAGGCGGCGCTGCTGCATGCCACCGCCTATTCGGGCATCCCGAGCGGGCTCGGTGCGTTCAAGGCCGCGCATGAAGTGCTGGTCAAGGAAGGAGCATTGTCGTGATGGCCGCCTTCAGTAAAGTCGCTTTCATCGGTATCGGAAACATGGGCTGGCCGATGGCGGCCCGCTTGAGCGCAGCGGGCTTTGAGGTCGACGTATTCGACGTCATGCCCGGCCGGGCGGCGCAATTTGCCGCCGAGATCGGTGGCCGCGCAGCGGCAAGCGTCGACGCAGCGGTAAGCGCAGCCGACGCGATCATCACGATCCTGCCGACCAGCCGCCACGTCGTCGACGTCTTGACGCCGGTTCGGGCGAAGCTGGCGAAAGGCGCGCTCGTGATCGACATGACGTCCGGCATTCCCGGTGTGACCAAAACGCTTGCCGCGACGCTCGCCGAAGACGGCGTGCAGATGATCGACGCGCCCGTATCGGGCGGCGTGGCGCGTGCGAAAACCGGCGAGCTTGCCATCATGACCGGCGGCGAGCCCGCTGTCGTCGAGCGGGCGATGCCGCTGCTGCGCGCGATGGGCACGACGATTACCGAAGTCGGCGGCATCGGCGCCGGACAGGCGATGAAGGCGCTGAACAACCTGGTGTCCGCAGGCGGCTTCCTGATCGGTGTCGAAGCATTGCTGATCGGCAAGCGCTTCGGCCTCGACGCGGAAAAAATGGTCGATGTGCTGAACGCTTCCACCGGCATGAACAACAGCACGCAGAAGAAGTTCAAGCAGTTCGTGCTGTCGCGTGCGTTCAACTCGAACTTCGGACTCGACCTGATGGCCAAGGACCTCGGTATCGCGCTCGAGGTTGCGCACGATGGCGCGGTGTCGGCGCCGTTCTCGGCGATGTGTCTCGAACTCTGGTCGGCGGCGGCCAACAGCCTCGGCAAAGGCCACGACCATACTGAGCTGGCGCGCTTTAGCGAAAGCATCGCGGGCCTGTCGTTGGAGTAATACCGATCCAAAGGAGACGTACACGATGAAGATTCGCGCGGCGGTGCTCGATCAGTCCGGCTTGCCGGCGCCTTATGCGCAATCGCGGCCCTTGACGGTTCGGACCGTCGAGCTCGCACCGCCCGGTGCCGCTGAAGTGCTGATCCGTGTCGCCGCGGCCGGTATCTGCCATTCGGATCTCTCGGTGGTCGAAGGCGTGCGGCCCAGGCCGCTGCCGATGGTGATCGGGCATGAGGCGGCCGGTGTCGTCGAAGCCGTCGGCGAACACGTGACCGATCTGCAAAAGGGCGACCACGTGGTGACGGTGTTCGTGGCGGCGTGCGGTCACTGCACGCCCTGTGCGAGCGGCCGCCCGGCGCTATGCGAGCCCGGCGCGCGCGCGGGCGGCGCCGGCGAACTGCTGGGCGGCGGCACACGTCTGTCGCACGATGGCCGGCCGCTCAGTCATCACTCCGGCATCTCGGCCTTCGCTGAATTTGCAACCGTGTCGCGCCATTCGCTCGTGAAAGTCGATCGCGACGTGCCGCTCGACGAGGCTGCGTTATTTGGCTGCGCCGTACTGACCGGCGTCGGCTCGGTGGTCAATGCGGGTCGCGTTGCACCGGGCTCGCAGGTCGCGGTGATAGGACTCGGCGGCGTGGGGCTCGCGGCGCTGCTCGGCGCAGTAGCGGCCGGCGCGGCGCGCATTGTCGCGCTCGACGTCAGTCCAGACAAGCTTGCGCTCGCCAGTGCGCTCGGCGCAACCGACGTATTCGACGCCAGAGCCGACAACGTGATCGAAGCGGTGCGCGACGCGACGTACGGCGGTGTCGACACGGTCGTCGAGACTGCGGGCGCGGTGGCTGCGCTCGAACTCGGCTATGGGATCGCGCGGCGCGGCGGCGAACTGGTCACCGCTGGCTTGCCGCAGCCGGCCACGCGTTTCGCGATTCCCGCGGTGTCGCTGGTCGCGGACGAGAAGTCGATTCGCGGCAGCTACATGGGCAGTAGCGTGCCGTCGCGCGACGTGCCGCGCTATCTCGACCTGTACCGGCGCGGGCGATTGCCGGTCGACCGGCTGGTGACCCACCGGCTCGCGCTGGAAGACATCAACGAGGGCATGGACCGCCTGCGCGAAGGCCGTGCAGTGCGGCAGATCGTGACGATGTAACGCGGGCTGCCCGGCGCGCTGCCGCCACGCGCAGCCGACGCCAACAAAAAATACGGAGACTCAGCATGACGGCAAGTTCAGAGCTCGTCCAGGACGGCGCCAGCCAGAGCACGACGCCCACCTCGGCTTCGATGGTACGGCTGATCGCTGCCGCGTCGATTGGCACGGTATTCGAGTGGTACGACTTTACGCTGTACGGGTCGCTCGCCACCGTGATTGCCAGCCGTTTCTTCGCGGGCGTCAATCCGGTTACCGGCTTTATTTTTGCGCTGCTGACGTTCGGCGTGGGCTTCATCATGCGCCCGGTAGGCGCGGTGGTGTTCGGACGGATTGGCGACAAGATCGGCCGCAAGCGCACGTTCCTCGTGACGATCGTCATCATGGGGCTGTCGACGGTTGGCGTCGGATGTTTGCCGGACTATGCGACGCTTGGCATCGCAGCGCCGGTGATCCTGATTGGCCTGCGGATGCTGCAAGGTCTCGCGCTCGGGGGCGAATACGGCGGGGCGGCGACCTACGTGGCCGAGCATTCGCCGCAAAACCGGCGCGGTTTCAATACGTCGTGGATTTCGTCCACCGGCACGGTGGGCCTGTTGATGTCGTTCGCGGTCGTGCTGGGCGTCCGCGCACTGACCGGCGAGCATTTTGACGACTGGGGCTGGCGTTTGCCGTTCATCCTGTCGGCGTTGCTGCTTGTCGTCTCCGTGCTGATCCGCATGAAGATGGAAGAGTCGCCGGCGTTTCAGGCGTTGAAAAGCGCGCATCGTCTGTCGCGTGCGCCGCTCGCCGAAACTTTTCTCGACTGGACCAACATCAAGCGCCTGCTAATCGCGCTGTTTGCGATCTGCGGCGGCATGACCTGCGTGTACTACACCGCGGTGCTGCTGCCGACGTTCTTCCTCACGCACACGCTCAAGGTCGAACCAACCGAGGCGAATATCGTGGTCACGCTCGCCACCCTCGTGTGCGCACCGCTGTTTCTGGTCGCGGGCTGGTTGTGCGATCGATTCGGCCGCAAGCCGGTGCTGATGGCGAGCTTTTTGATAACTGGCCTGACGCTGTTCCCCATCTTTCACGCGATGACGCGTTACGCCGATCCCGCGCTGGCCGAAGCGCAGGCGAGCGTGCCGGTATGGGTCGAAGCCGATCCGAACACCTGCTCCTTCTTGTTCAATCCGACCGGCTCGCGCAAGTTCACCAGTTCGTGCGATATCGCGCGCGAAACGCTGACCGAAGCCGGCATCAGCTATGAAACGCGTCACGCGGCGGCGGGGCAACCGGCGACCGTGCATATCGGCGCGTACAGGCTGCCGGTATCCGACGCAACCGGTCTTGTTGCCAGCGCGGCAAAGGAGCAGCGCATTGCCTTCACTCACGCGGTGCGCGTTGCGCTCGATGGTGAAGGCTTTCCGCGCAGCGCGGCGCCCGAGCATTTCAACACGCCCATGGTGTTTGCGCTGCTGGTGGTGTTGCTCGCATTGATGACGCTCGCGCTGGTTCCGACTGCGCCCGCACTGATCGAAATGTTTCCGACGCGCATCCGCTATACATCGATGTCGTTTCCCTATCACTTCGCCAGCGGCTGGATTGGCGGGCTGCTGCCGACGTTCTCGTTCGCCATCTCCGCGCAGCAGGGCAACATCTACTCGGGGCTGTGGTATCCGGTGGCGTGGATCGCGCTGTCGTTTGTGGTGGCGATGTTCTTTCTGAAGGAAACGCGGGACGTGGATCTGTCCGCGGATTTTTGACGGCACGCAAAGCAGTAACCATAGCGTGCCGGCGATCTGGCAAATCGCATCCGCTTGCCAACGCAGACCGTCGTTCAACGTCACTGATAGCCAATGACCCGCGCAACCGGCTTCGCCGTTCGTCGCCACGGCCGCGTGCCGTGTTCAGTGCTTCTCGAATCTGCGGAGCGCTTCAGGCGTGATCGGTGTGAAGAAGTTGATGAGGTTGCCGTCCGGATCGCGAAACAGTAGCGAACGGTTGCCCCAAGGCTGGGTCGTCGGCGGCTGCACAATATCGGCCGACATCGCCAGCAACTTTCTGTGTTCGTCGTCGGCGTCCTGCACGCGGAATTCGATGATGACCGAGCGATTGCTCGCCGGTGCCGCCGCTGCGCCGAAGAACTGATTCATCGTGCGTGTGGTACCGATCGCCAACGTGCAGGACGGCGACGCGAGTTCGGCGAATTCGTCGGTAAGCCACGCGGCCGTCAGTCCAAGTTCTTCATAGAAGCGCACAAGCTCTTTGATGTCGTCTGTGATAATACGGGTTGAGACGAAGTCCATTTTTCTTCCTCATGTGATTGCATCGTGCGCCGAATGGTGCGCGACGTCATGGACATCCTACAAAGGTGCTGCTGCCAGCATACTGTCAGCAGCGAACGCATGCGTCGATCCGACCGATTGTTTCAGCTCATCCAGATTTTGCGGCGCGCGCGACGCCCGGTTACCGCACGCGCTATCGCCGCGGAACTGGAAGTGTCGATGCGTACCGTCTACCGCGACATTGCCGATCTGATGGCGCAGCGTGTGCCTATTCGCGGCGAGGCGGGAACCGGATACGTGCTCGATCGCCACTACGACATGCCGCCTTTGATGCTGACCGCCGAGGAACTGGAGGCCGCGGTGCTCGGGGCGCAATGGGTGGTACAGCGCAGCGACTCTGTGCTTTCCCGGGCTGCGAAGGACCTCGTCGCAAAGATCACCACGGCGGTGCCCGAGCATCTCCGGCCATTTATCGCAGAACCGACGATCGGCGCGGTGGCGCCACTCGCTGTGTCGGCAGACGCGATCGACATGGGGCGCGTGCGACAGTGGATTCGCGAGGGACGCAAAATGCGCATCCGCTATTGCGATGAACGCAAGCGCATCAGCGAGCGTACGATCTGGCCGATCATGATCGGCTATGCGGACGCCGTGCGCCTGCTGGCTGCCTGGTGCGAACTGCGCCAGGATTTTCGTCACTTCAGGACAGATCGGCTCATCAGCGCCGATTATCTCGATGAGCGCCACGGTGAACGAAGACTCGCTCTCGCCATGCGCTGGAAGCGTTATATGAAGGAGTCACGCGGGCTCGATCTGTCGGGGTAGCACCATTGCAGGAACACATGATCGCCTTTACCGCCTCGTCACTCTGACAAGCGACCAATCGTATCCGAGCGCCTTTACGCGTGTCTTCAGATCATCAAGCATTTCCGGGGATGGGTGTGCGGTTCGGGTCAGCACCCATAGGTAACGCCCCGACGGCTCGCCCACGATCGACCAGTCGTAGTCGTCATCGTGATCGAGTATCCAGTAGTCTCCGTAAAAGGGACGGAAGAACGATACTTTTAGTTTTGCATTCGTAGCGGGATCCGCAACTTTCGCTTTTCCGACCGATTGTTTGAACCCACCGGAATTGCCGGGTTTCCGTCCGCGGTTGACCACGTTGACCGTCCCGTCCGCGTTAAGCGAATAGTCTGCCGTGACTTCGTCCATGTCTTTTTCAAACGAGGCCTCATAGCGGAACTGCTCGTACCAACGGCCCATATACCTGCTCAGATCGACCGGTCTGGCCGGCTGTGGCACGTCACGATTACCGATCGGACCGGGGCGAGGAATATATGCGCACGCTCCGAGAAGCATCGCCGTTCCCGTTACCGCTAAAAGCAGATTCTTCTTTTGCATGGCGATCGCTCATCCGAATGAAAAAGACTTTTGGAACGGCAGCGAAGTGCCGCGTACATTCCCCTGGCTGCCGATATATCACTTTAGTTCACTTAAATGAACCGTGCCGTAGGGTGGAAATCGAGCGCTACATCGCGATGAAAGTAGGCCATGGAAAACAGTCGACACCAGGCGCCCGGCAGAGTTCAGCTGTTCCTTCCCACGGCTTCATTGAATCATCCACTGCGATCCACGGCCGAACCACACACGGTCCGCGAGCCAGACAGCAATCAGCGTGACGCCCATCAGAGGAAAAACCACCCCGAGAACCACGAGGCCAAGTTTCCAGCCGCGCATCGGTACCGTCGTGCGGTCGCGCGCCGGCGCGCCGAGCTTGCCCGCCGGCCGGCGCTTCCACCACATCACGAAGCCCGTCGCGGCGAGCGTTGCGAGTCCAAGCGAAATCGCCGAACACACGATCTGGTTCGTCACGCCGAAATAGCGGCCCATATGCAGCGAGGTGCCGTACGACACCGCCTGGCCCACCGCGCCATAGTCGCCGTAGCGGATATCCTTCAGGACTTTGCCGCTGTACTGGTCGACATAAATCGTGCGTTCCAGCTTCGGGTCGGCCGGAAAGTACGACACCGTATAGACGCCGCTCGCGGCAACGGGCAGCGCGACATCGTAGCCATCGACGAGACCGAGCCCGCGCATTTGCCCGACGATGCGATCGAGCGGCAATGCCGCCGCAGCGGCATTTTGCGACTCAGGTACGCGCGTCGCGCCCGCGGCCCACGGCACTTGCGGCAACGGCAGATCGTCCATCGTCATGCCGGGCATCGCATCCATGCTGCTCGTCGGCGACGCATGCATCGCAAGCTCGTCCACATTGGTCGCGTGAGTGTCGGTACGCCGCGCGGTCTGGCCGCCGGGCGGCCTCGACTGCAACGGCAATCCGCCCCACGATCCCGGCGGCGAGCCGAGTTTGGCACTCGTGGCAAGCGCCTTGAACTGCTTACCCCATGAACCGGTCCACGGCAGGCCGGTCACGACAAACGCCAGCGCGCCGACCGCGAGCCAGATGCCGAGCGCCGCATGCACGCTTTTCCACAACGGCCGCCCGCGCAGCGAAAGGCGCGGCATCAGCGCGGCGCGCATTGTGGTGCCCGCGTGCGGCCACCACAATGCGACGCCCGTGCCGATCATCACGAACGTCCAGCATGCCACCAGTTCCATCAGCAGCTCGCCCGGCTTGCCGAGCAGCAGCTTGCGGTGAATCATCCGGTCGACCTGCATGAAGCGTCGCTCGACGCTCAGTGTGCCGAGCACAGAGCCGTCATAGGGATTCACGTAAACACTTTGCCGGTCGCCGTTCGCCAGCCGGAAAATAAACTCCGCGCTGCGGTCCGCTCGCGACGAGATGCGTGCAGTCGTCGCGACCGAGCCCGCCGGCAGCGCACGGCGCGCGTTCGCGAGCAAGACATCTTCGTCGAGGCGTGCGACGTTGCGCGGCTCGACCACGAGCCGGTGCGGATAAAGCAGCGGCTCGATCTGCGGCTGGAAGCAATACAGCGTACCGGTAATCGCGAGCACGACGAGAAACGGCATCACGAAGAGGCCCGCATAGAAATGCCATCGCCATAGTGTGCGATAACTGCGGCTCGATGCGCTCGCGCCAGCCGGCGCGGGACGTTGTTCGATTGTTGCGGTGGACATGCGCTTACCCTCCTTCACAGATGAAGCCGGCCTTCGACGTAGAAGGTGCGGCCCGGATACGGGTGATAGACGAAATAACGCGAGTCGAAGAGGTTGTCGACGCCGACGCCGATTTCGCTCTGCTTCGTCGGCCGGAACGTGAACTTCGCATCCGCGACCACATACGTGCTAGTGCCGCCGAACACATCCGGATTCGTATCCGTGTTGGTCAGCGTGTTGTACTGCCGGCCGGAATAGCGCACTGCGAGCGTCAAGGCCGAGCGCGCGTCGAAGCGATACGTCGCGGCAACGTTCGCGCGCCACAGCGGAATGCGGTAGAAGTATTTGCCGACCGTCCCCGGGTTCTGCGTGTTTTCCAGAATCTTCGACTGCGTGTACGCGGCATTCGCAATCAGGTCGAGACCGTGCAGGAGCACGTCCTGCCCTTGATAGCTGACTTCGGCGCCGCGCGAGCGCACCTTGCCGATGTTCTGGAAATTCGTGACGTTTGGAATGACGGTCGTGTCGGTCTGACTGAAGATCGTGTTCTTTACGTCGTCCTGGAACAGCGAGAATCTGAACAGGCCGTTCCAGTGCGCCCACTCTGCCGTGAGCTCTTTCGAGAGATCGTCCTCCGGCTGGAGGTTGGGATTGTTGTTGATGATCGACGATCCGTTGATTTGCCCCTGGAACAGTTCGCCGACCGTCGGGAACCGGTACGCGCGAGCAATCGATGCGCGCAGCGTCAGATCGTCGGTGACGTCGAACGACAGCGACGCCTTCGGCGAGAAATGATGCTGATCGGCGTCCGCGTACGGCAAGCGTATCGCGCCAAGCGCCTGCGAGCCGTCGTACGCGCGCCAGTCCTCGTAACGCACGCCATAGACGACCTTCCAGCGTGGCAGGAAACGCCACGCATCCTGTGCGTAGACGGCCTGCGTTTGCGTGCGGCCGCCGAACGCATTCGCGAAGCTGCCGGCCGCGCCGTCGCGCCAGGCCGCCGTGTTGTACGTTTCGTTATCCAGAAAGTAATTGTCGAAATGATAGCCGAACGCGAGCGCGTGGTTCGACAGGCCCGCCTGCGGCGTTGCGGGTGTGTAGGTCGCTTTCAGGTCGAGCGTCTTCCAGCCCGTGCCGTCCCCGAACGTGACGATCCCTGGCCCGTTGCCCGGTCCGCCGGCACTCGCGGTGCGCGCGACGCTGTTGGTCACGTCGTAGTACGACGCGATTGCTTCGCCGTTCCAGCCCGTCGCGTTGTGCGTTTTCAACCATGCGCCATACAGCCAGTTCTCGCTGTTGCCGAGACTCGGCGCCAGCGCCGCGGCGGGAATGTTGTACTCGAATCCGTTGATCGCCACGCTGCCGCTGTACACCGGGTTGCCGTTCGCGTCGCGCAGGAACGTCGTCGTTTCGCTGTTGTAGGTCTGATGCCAGTAACCGAGCGTAAAGCCGGCCTGCACGGTCGGCGTGAAGTCGTACTGCGTCTTCAGCTTCAGCTGGTCCTGAATCGTGCGCTCGATCCCTTCGCCGTTCACACCGAGCACCGCGGTCGGCGTGTTGGTCTGGTTGTTGTAGAAGTACGCGCCGGTAACCGCGCCGGTAACCGGTGTGTCGCCGGTTTTTGCGGGCGTCGTCGATTGTGCGAGCGTCGCGAACTGCAGCGGCTGGCTCGTGTTCTCGAGGTGGTTCGCGCCGATGAAGAACGAAAACTTGCCGATGCGATCGCCGACCGTCGCGCTCGATTCGGTGCCGTTGAAGTTCTGGTTGACGCCGTACAGGTCGAAGTGCTGTGTGAACGCCTTGACGTCCGCGCTCGCTTCGAATTTCTCGGGCATGCGCGTCGTGATCAGCACGGTCGCTCCAAGCGAGTTGCCTGGATATAGCGCTGAGAAAGGGCCGTAAATGACGTCGACCTGCTGGATTTCGTCAGGAAATACCATCGACCAGCGCGGCGGAAACGAGTAGTTGTTGCCTAGCAGATTCGACAGCAGCAGTCCGTCCGCGTAGACGAGACCTCTTGCGCTTTGCACGTTGCTCGTGCCGCGCACCGCGATAATCGAATTGAGGTCACCGACGAAGCGCTTGCGCACCGCGAGATTCGGCAGATATTTCAGCACGTCCTCGGTGTTGACCACATTCCAGTTTTCGAATTGTTCGCGCGTGACCGTTTCGGTCGACGCGGGCAGATTCGGATCGACCACCGGGCGATAACTGCCCGCGGTACTGGCAGTGACGTTGATTGCCGGCAGTTCGGTCACGGCGGGCTCGGTGCCGGCCGCGGCCGTGGCAGACGCGGTGCCGGCCGCGGTGGCAGACGCGGCAGACGCCGCTGACGTAGCGACGGTGTCCGCCATGGCGGGCGACACCGCCAGCGTAAGCGGCAATAGGCCGATGACGGCGCAATGCATCGATGGTTGCGCGCCGCGACGGAGCCTTCGCAAAGCGAAGTACAGCATCGGGTCATTTTCCTGTGCGTACGGGTGAACAGCCGCAAGCGATCGCCGGCTGCGCGCGTTCGAGGGCGCGGTCAGCTACGGCGTGCGGTACTGGACGACGATCAGGAAAAAACGGGAGGGGCGCGCGGACGCCCTGAGGCGAAAGCGCCGAGCGGTGTGAAGCGTGTGGAAAGCACGGTGGCGGCAGCCACTACCGGCAGCAGAAGAACCGGTTCGACGGCCGGCGCAACGGGCGGCGGCGCCGCATGCGTGGCGAGCAGGTCGCAGTAACCGCACGCGGACAGCGGATCGCCGGCATGATGCGTCCCTGCGTCCGGCTGCGTGGCCGAACACAAAGCGGCCAACGGTTCGCTTGCATGCGCCGACGCCACCAGCTGACTGACGACCGGCACGAAGACGACGAGGCAGATGGCAAGCATGCCAAGCCATGCGCTGAATCGTCGACGGGCGTGAAAGGTCATCGGGAAGTTGAATCCGGCATATCCGTTAGCGGGCGCAGTTTAACACCGCCGCGTAAGCATGTTAAACATTTCCGGCACCCGGATGCACTGGCAAATCGTCACAACCTTTTCTGAACAGGCCCACGACCGTGACGGTGGTCGACGCGTGCGACGCGGATACTCAGCTGGACGAGCACGACGATGCGCATGAGCAGGTTGGCTTGGCCAACCGGATTCTGGTATCCCTGGTTTCAAAGGCCAACCTCGCAGGCGATGAAGTGAATCACGGCGATCGGGAATAAACCGGCGGCACCGGAAGTAATGCACCGTGAACCGTACAGAAGGCCGTCGGATATCCGTTCGGATCAGCTCCTGTACCCGCTTACGAGGACGACATGTCATCCACTTTCCAAACTGATCCGGCACGTCGCCGTGCTTTGAAATGTCTCGCCTTCGGCGGTGCAGGGACGTTGTTCGTGCTGGCCGGCGGCGTACTCGCGCCCGTCGACATTGCCTTGGCTGCCGGCCAGAAACATCGGGCGGCCGCTACGGGAACCCCTCTGTTCCTGCAGATCAGCGACACCCATATCGGTTTCGACAAAGAGGCCAATCGTGATGTCGCCGGTACGCTCGCGCAGACGATCGAGTATGTAAACACTATGCCGGTCAAGCCGGCGCTTACGATTCATACGGGAGACATCACCCACCTGTCCAGGCCGCAACAATTCGACGATGCCTCGCAGTTATTGGCGCGTCTGCAAATCACCGAGCTGCATACCGTTCCGGGCGAACACGATGTCACGGACGGAACCGGCACGGAGTATTTCAATCGCTTCGGTCGGGCGTCTGCCAATAAGGGCTATTACAGCTTCGATCATCAGGGCGTGCACTTCGTCGCGCTGAATAACGTTATGAGCTTCAAACCGGAAGGCCTCGGCGCACTCGGTGACGATCAACTGGCCTGGCTGAAAGCCGATCTTGCGGGACGCTCATCGAGTACTCCGATCGTCGTTTTCGCCCATATGCCGTTGTGGACGATCTACCAGCCATGGGGCTGGGGCACCGGGGACGCGGACGAGGCGATGAGCTATCTGAAGCGTTTTGGCTCTGTCACGGTCCTCAACGGCCATATCCATCAAATCGTTTCGAAAGTGGAGGGCAACATTACCTTCCATACCGCGCGCTCGACAGCCTACCCTCAACCGACCGCGGGCAACGGACCGGGCCCCATGCCGCTGACCGTCCCTGCTGCGCAGCTTCCGAAAATGCTGGGCGTGACGGACGTGAGGATCGCGCTGACACATCCTCGCGCGACGCTGACCGATACAACCCTCGCCTGAACCGCAACGCACAATCAAAGACCAGCGGACTGCGTTAGGGGACTCACACCCGCCTGATTCATAAGCATGCCTCACTGCCATCGATGATGTACCGCTTGGCTGATGGCTGTGTTCGGCCGTGCCAAGCCTGGAGAAAGACCGATATGAGCAAGACTATTTTGAGTGCGTCCTTTGTGGTGGTTCTCGTCTCGGCGACACTCTGCGCCGCCTCGCATGCAGCGGCGGCCGGTGATCCGGCCGCGGGAAAAATTGCGTACGGAGCCTGCATGTCGTGCCATTCGATCGAAGACAACGATATTGGACCTGCGCACCGCGGCGTCGTAGGACGCAAGGCGGGATCGATACCGGGATACTCGTACTCCATTGCGCTGAAAAACTCGGGCATCGTCTGGACGCCCGAGATGATCGACCGTTGGCTGCAAGGCCCACAGAAGCTCGTTCCCGGAACGAAGATGTTTTTCTCGGTAGGGGACGCGAAGACTCGCGCGGACATCATCGCCTATCTCGCCACGCAGAAGTGATGACGCGCTATCCGACCGGCGTTCGCGTCGCGTGTGTCGACGCAAAGCAGGAAAACGGTTTAATAGCCGAATGTGCCGCGCGAAGCTGTTTCACCCGGCAACCTGTAAAATAAACATGCGCCTTCACCGACGCAATTTCATTCACTCTGTTTCGCGACTCGCCATGTTCCGAAAAGCTGCATCCGCTCGCCAGGACTGGGTGATGCGCGCCGAGCCGACCGAGGGCATCGAGCGCATCGAAGCCTGGTTTCACGGCAAAGCTTATGCGTTGCATCGCCACGATACGTACGCGATCGGGCGCACGCTCGCAGGAGTACAAAGCTTCAGCTATAGGCGCGGCCGGCGCGACAGCCTGCCCGGAAATATCATCGTTCTGCACCCCGACGAAGCGCATGACGGTCAGGCGGGTACGGGAGAAGGCTTCCGCTACCGCATGATTTACGTGCAGCCTGCGCTTTTTCAGGACGCGTTGGCGGGTCGCGCGTTGCCGTTCGTCGAGGGCGGCGTGACAACGGATCCGCGCATCGCAGCGGCTACCGAAACCCTGTTGCAGCGCGTCGATCACCAGTTCGAGCCACTTGAGCAGAGCGACGCGCTGGCCGAGCTTGCGCGCGCGCTCGCCGCGGTGGCGGGCATGCCGGGCGAGCGAGGGAAAGGCGATTACTCCGCAGCACGCCGTGCGCGCGAGTACCTGCATGCAAACCATACGCGCGTGGTCACGCTCGAAGAAGTGGAAGCAGCCACGGGCCGCGATCGGTGGAGTCTCTCGCATGATTTCCGCACGTTCTACGGCACAAGTCCGTATCGCTACCTCACGATGCGCAGGCTCGACGAAGTACGGCGCATGCTGCTCTCCGGCGTCTCGCTCGCGACCGCCGCCGCAGACGCAGGCTTCGCAGATCAAAGCCACATGACGCGTCATTTTCTCAAGACCTTCGGTCTCACGCCGGGACGCTGGCTCCAGATCGTTGGCAACGTGCCTCGTGTTTGAACCTTCACCCAAGATCGTTCAATACGCGTTCCTCGTGACCACGTATTCTCAACGGACATCCACAGTGAACGGAGAAAACGATGTCCGCACCAACGCATTCCCTCATCAAGGCTCCCGCTATGCGCGGCCAATGCGAGGCAATCGACCTTCTCGGCAAGATTGCCTTGATCGAGGGCCATTGGCAGCCGCGCGTGGTCGCGGAAATGAACGACTATCAGTTCAAGGTCGTCAAGATCGAAGGTGAATTCGTCTGGCACAAACACGGTGATACGGATGAGACCTTTATCGTGCTGGACGGCGAACTGAGGATTGACTTTCGCGGTGGACCGTCGGGCGACGGCTCGATTGTTTTGCGTGCCGGTCAGATGGCCGTCGTGCCGAAAGGCATCGAGCATAAGCCGAGCGCGCATGCCGAAGTGAAAGTGCTGCTTATCGAGCCGCGCGGTGTGGTGAACACCGGGGACAACGCAACCAGCGAACGTACCGTGCAGAATGATCAGTGGATTTAAGTTCCTGTCTTCGAACAGGCGGTGGCGTCCATGTTTGCACCTGGTAACGGCTGGTTCGCTTTGACGTCGTAGATTCTTCCGGGCGCGTGCGATTTCTTCTGCAGGGCCGACATGATCGCTTCCGCCATGTCGACGCTGACCGCAGCGAGCGCACGGCTCTGCGCATCGACGAGCCCATCGAGGCTCTCGCGACCGACGCGTTGCAGCACGATCGATCTTCCATTAAGCACCCGCTTCGAATCGGGCGTCAGTATTGACCAGCCGACAGACAGCACCGCGCCTTCGCCGAGTCTGAGGTCGAAGGTCTGCACATTGATTGCGATGCGGAATGTCGGCACATCATGAGTGTGCGGCTTGACGCCAGGCGAAACGCGAAGCATGCGCTTCAGGTCCACCGTCAGAACCGACGCAATCTGCGTTTTTAGCGGCTCGCTCCACCGCGCATTTTCGACAACTCTAACCTGCAAAGGGTTGATGCGGAGTACAAATTCCGGCCGATCGACCACTTCAGGAATAGCTACATAATCAACGACGATCGTGAGCGGCACGCCGGATTCGTGGTTCTGGCTTATTTGACTTATTGGCGTGGGGTTCAAGCTATAGATGCCGCCATTATTCATGCCTATACAACCGCCTGCGCATAGCAATACGGGCATCGCCGCCGTTGCCCATCTCATGCTCTTCATTGTTCACCCTCCATCCTGCGGATGCTTGAGAGGGATAGCGGAATCGCAACTCTTATAGCGTCGCATTCCGAACTATTTAATCATCGATTACAAACGGGCAATGAGCCCGCATCATGCAAACCTGCTTGCGTGTTACACCTTGATCGGCCCAAATGCCTGCACTTGATGCAGGTCAATCTGATAGACACCGTTCGCACTAGCCTTTCATACAAGGTTCACACAACAAGCGAATCGCGGCACCAGATAAATGTGACGCCTTGAACGGTTGTGCATGTAAGCGCAGAGCACAATCCCCACGGACTGTTAAGCGAAGGGTGTAACGATGCTAACGACTAATTTTTCAGGCGCGGCTTCGATTGCGATGGCAGCGATGTTAATAGCTGGTTGTGCCAGTACCAACAACACGCCGACTCAATCGGAGTATTCGGGCTTCCTGGGCGACTATTCAAATCTGCAGCAAACCACGGACCCGAATGGCCAGACTTTCCTGCGATATGCGAGCCCGAAGCTGAATCCGACAAACTACAGTGCCGTAATAGTCGAACCCGTCTCGATGTACCCGAAAGCCGAGCCGACGGAACAGCTGACGCAGGCGACGATCGATCAGGTGCGCAGCTATGCCACCACTTGCCTCAGGCAGTCCATAGGGTCGAGAGTGCGGGTCGTCAATGCGCCCGCCCCAGGCGTGGTCAAGCTTCAGGTCGCGATTACCGGCGTAGCCAGTTCGGCGGAAGGATTGAAGCCATATCAGATTTTGCCCATGGCTTTCGTCGCGACGATGGCGGTCGATACGGTCGCCGGCGCGCCGCAGCAGGCGAAGCTTCTTGTCGAGGCGTTGGGCACGGACAGCGTTTCCGGGGATGTGCTGGCGAAGGTGGTACGCACGCATACCGGCGAACGCTTGCAACGGGTCGCATCGAATCAGCCGGTCATCACATTCGAATCGGTCAAGCCAATCATGGACGAATGGTGCGACTCGGTTTCGAAGACGGTTTCCCAGTACGTCAAGCCTCTGTGACTGCAGAGGAGCGATCGGGCATCGGCGGCATCAGCGATTACATGCGAAACGGACGGTAGGGTCTATGTGGATCTATCGTGTGAACGAACCGCGCCTCGGCGCGGTTCGAGTGCGCGAATGGCGGCGACGGGCGCGTCACGCCGTTGCCCTGCTTTTCCTGTCGCTCGCCGTATCCACCGCCGGGCTCGTATTGCTGGACGATTCGAACGCGCCTTTCGGCAAGCGCCTTTTCACGGCCATGTGGGACGCGGTTAATCTGACCACGACACTCGGCGATTTTTCCGACTTCGACGAGCGCCAGAAGATATTCATGCTCGCGGCGATGTTCGTGACGATGCTGGTCGCGGCATACGCGATATCCAGACTGACTGGCATCCTGTCCGGAGACGATGTGATGGTGTACAGGGAGAACCGCGCAATGGAGCGCAAATTCGAAAGCCTCGCGAACCATGTCGTCGTCGTAGGGTATCGCTCGCTCGGGCAGCGCACTGCAACGAAGCTAAAGCGAGCAGGCGAAACGGTATTGGTTCTCGTCGGCGATTCCGCGCTTGCCGATCTGGCAGCCGAAAATGGTCATATGGTCATCCTGAGCGCGCCGGAGACATTCGACGACGCCCTTCGGCGCGCACGGCTGGACAGTGCAAAGGCGCTGGTCGTGACGACCCCCGATAGCGACGCGAATCTGGCTGTTACGCTGCTGGTAAATGCCGAGAACCGGTCGCTGCCGATCGTCGCGCCCGGCGAAAACGATCTGAGAAAGACCCTGCTTGAAAACGCCGGCGCGGCCGCGGTAGTGATCGGCGACGAGATTCTTGCCGACGCACTGATCGACAGGCTCGCCGTACACGCGGAGACCGCATCGTCATGAAGGCGTTAACCCCGAGCGAATCGTCCACCCGCCGGATTCCTTCGCCGCAGGGCGTTTTTCCGTTCTCGCGCATGCAATACGTCAAGCGGCTTGCAGGCCGTCAGCATAACTTAAGTACCATGCGCGGCAACAAGCGCTGAGTCGATGAAGTGGGACTTTGTTTCGACACCTGCCGTGTTATCGAACGAGGACACATCATGAGTAAGCACATCATCAAGTCTGCAATAACAGCTGCTTTGCTTTTCGCGAACATCGTCAATGCGCAGCAATACCCGATGCTCGATGCTGCGGCGGGCCGCGTGGTCCAAAAATATCAGCAGTCGAGTTGCGAGCAGTTGTGGCAGGAGCGCGCAGCCAAAAAAGGGCTGGCGCCGTCGCCGGGTGAACAGAAAGTGATTCAGGCGATGCGCAGCGATCCGGAGATGCGCGCGGAGTTCATTAACAGGGTTGCGGCGCCGGTCGTGAACAAGATGTTCGAGTGCGGCATGATTCCGTGAATGCCTCGCCATACGTCAACACAAGGTTTACTCAACGAGGCCGCCATGATCCCTTCCGGACGAACCTGTTGGTTGGTGTCGCTCGCGCTGGCTGCGTGCATCAGCGCGAACGGTGTTGCGCAGCAGGCGCCTTCTGCGCGCGCGAGTTCGAAGACTCGCGCCGCAAGCACACAGACGCCCGTGTTGCTCGACTATCAGCCGGGCATCGAATCACGCGCGGTCGACATTCTCAAGTCGGCAAGCGAGCGCCTCGCCGCAGCGAGGTCGATGACTTTCACCGCGACCGCCTCATACGAGAGCCCTAGCCGACTCGGGCCTCCGCTGATTTACTCGACAAGGTCGGAAGTGGCGATGCAACGGCCCGACAAACTCCGGGTGGTCACGCTCGGCGACGGGCCCCGCTCGGAGTTCTACTACGACGGCAAGACCATCACGGCCGTCGACCCCGCGCAGAAGCTGATCGCGGTTGCCGACGCACCACCCACGCTCGAAGCGGCGCTTCAGAAAGCCTACGATATCGGCGCCGTTTATTTCCCGTTCACCGATGTGATCGTCGCGGACCCGTACAAGGACATCGCAGACGGGCTAAAGGTCGCGTTCTCATCGGCCAGTCGAGCGTGGTTGGAGACACGACGACGGACATGGTCGCGTATGTGAGCGGCGATGTGTTCGTTCAGGTCTGGATCGGCACGCAGGACAAACTTCCGCGTCGTATTTACGCCGTCTATCTGAACGACCCCGCCCGGCTGCGCCACGTGCTCGCCCTGTCGGACTGGGTGCTGGACCCGCCCGTATCAGCGGAGGCCTTCGCGCCCGCCGGCACGGCCGGCGCGGCACGCATTGCTTTCGAGCGACCCGATGCTGCCGGGGCGCACGCTATGCAACCGCCGCTGAAGCCCCCGCGCTCACGACCTCAATGAGGAAGCCCATCATGAAGACAGATGCGAGCCACGTCGCCGCTCTCCTGATTCTCACGTTCGCTTCCGGCTCCGCTCCCGCCTGGGAACACGCGGGCGGCTGGTCACGCGAGAACGCCGCCGGTGGAATGACTTCTCATGCAGCCGGTTCGGGATCGACGACCCGCACCAACGCGATGGGCGGCAGCGAAACTCACACCTATGGGCAAGGCACGAGCGCAACGAATCGCTATGGCGATAGGGCCACCCACACGGAAGGTTCCGGTCAGACGACGTACAGCAATAGATACGGCGGCAGTGCGACTCACACGTATGGCCAGGGCACCACGGCCACGAATGCCGTCGGCGGTACAGCCACGCATACCGCTGGGTCCGGGCAGACCACTTACAGCAACTCGTACGGCGCCACGGCGACGCATACGTATGGTCAGGGTACGACCGCCACCAACGCGTATGGCGCCACGGCGACGCATGCCACAGGATCGGGTTACACCACTTACACGAGTGTATCGGGATCGACCGCTTACCACAGCACGTATTACGGAGCGACATACACCGCCTATCATCCGCCGACGACGGTAAATGTCTATGGATCCGGCTGCTACAACTGTGGTGGCTGGTCTGCTGCCGGAGCCGCTGCCGCTGGTGCGGCGGTTGGTGCGGTGGCTGGTGCAACGATCGCATCGGCCAACGCGCAAGCAGCCACGGCAAATGCCTATAACACCGGTTACACGGCGGGCGCGACCGCCGCCACGACCGCTCCTGCGCCCGTCAGCGCCAGCTATGCGATGGGCGCGATTTACGCGACGCTGCCCGCCGGTTGCGTCGCGCCAACCGTGCAGGGCGGCACCTACTACTTGTGTGGCAATACCTGGTTCAAGCCCTCTTATGGTGCGAACGGCGTTTACTATCGCGTGGTCAGCGCACCCTGAGCGGCGCCTTGCGCGCACGCGAGCATGGGCGCGCACCGGGGCAAAGATGCATGGCGACGACATGTGCAACACCGTAATCGCGTGAGACGCGTTATTCGATGCGCCGCTGACTCGTCGCGATGGAGAACTGAACAATGCGCCATCTGAGCATAGCCCTGATCATTTTCGCCGGTGTCTTCTGCAGTGCGCTGTTGGGTTTGCGTTTGCGCACATTGCTGCCGAAGAACCATCTTGGCGAAGACCCGATTGGCGTCGTCAAGCTGGCCACCGGCCTGATCGCCACCATGGCTGCGCTGGTGCTGGGCCTGCTCATTTCGTCGGCGAAGAACTCATTCGACATGGTGAACGCCAGCGTGATCCGCGACGCCGCCAGCGTGATTCTGCTCGATCGCGTACTTGCACGTTACGGACCGCAGACACAGGGGATCCGCGGCGGGTTGAAGCAGGCAGTCGCCGCGGCAGTGCGGCAGGTGGCCTCGCGCAACGCGGCGCAGCTGGAAAATCTGCACAGTCCAGACGCCATTGCGCGCGTGGAATCTCTCGTGCGCCAGATCGAGAGTCTCTCTCCACAGAACGACGTCCAGCGGCGGTTGCAGGCACGCGCGATCGAGATGGCCGACGATGTGCTAGCCGTGCGCGAGCTCGGCCTGCTCCAGGCGGCGGGCTCGACCCCCGCGGCGCTATTGATCGCCCTCGTGCTGTGGCTATGCATCATCTTCGGCGCGTTCGGCCTGTTCACTCCCGCGAATGCGACGGTCATCATCGCATTGTTTCTGGGCGCATTATCCACGTCCGTTGCGATCTTCCTGATACTGGAAATGAATACGCCGCTCGATGGAATGGTGACGGTATCGCTCTCGCCAATGCGCGAAGCGCTTGCCGTTCTTGGACGCTAGCGGCCGGGCTGAACCGTCAGGAAAGGTGCTCATACGTTTGACACGCTGCTCGAAGAGGGACCGAAGTCATGACGGAAAAAACGGAACTCCTCGGCGTGGTGCTGCTCGTCGCATTGCTCACGTTGACAGGCCTTGCTCCGGCCGCGCAACCGACGGACGGAAAAACGCTGATCAGTGTGCGCGCACGCGGTGTCCTGCGCTGCGGCGTGAGCGAGGGAATCGAAGGTTTCTCTTCCCGGAATGCCGCCGGACAATGGACCGGCATCGACGTCGATTTCTGCCGCGCATTGGCGGCCGCCGCGCTTGGCGACGCGCGCAAGGTCGAGTTCGTTTCCCTCAGGACGTCGGCGCGGTTTCCGACGCTCGTGACGGGCGAGATCGACGTGCTCTCGCGCAATACGTCCTGGACATTGCTTCGGGAGGCGGCCCTCGAGGTTCAGTTCGCGGGCGTCATCTTCTACGACAGCCAGGCGTTCATGGTCCCGGCAAACAGCGGACTACGGTCGGCTACGTCGCTCAAGGGGGCCACGGTCTGCGTACAGAAAGACACGTCCACCATGAACCATCTGATCGTTTATTCGACAGCGCTCGATCTGCGTATGACACCGCTCGTGATGGAGTCCGCGGACGACGCAAGCGATGCGTTTCTAAGCGGCCGGTGCACCGCGTATACGGCTGACGCGTCTTACCTCCATGCACTTCGCCTGCACGCACCGGGCGGGGCGGCAGCCTTTACGATTCTCCCTGAGCGGATCTCGAAGGAGCCGCTTGGGCCTGCGGTGCGAGGCAACGACGATGCATGGCTAACCCTCGTGCGGTGGGTGCTTCTGACGTTGATCGCAGCCGAAGAACTGGATGTAACGCGCGAAAACCTGCAGACACGGCTACGCGATCCAACCATTGAACAGGCACTCGTACCGGACGATACGGTTACGCGGGCGATAGGCGTCGAGCCGGGATGGACGTTGCGGGCGCTGCAGAGTGCGGGCAACTACGGAGAACTATTCGATCGGAACGTCGGCGCTAACAGTCCTCTCGGTCTCGAGCGCGGGATGAACGGTTTGTGGACCCGCGGCGGCCTGATGTATGCGCCTCCCCTTCGTTGAATCGTGCGGGGCATGGCATGAGCGAAATACAGGTCTATCTGGTCGTAGGAGTATTTTCAGCCGTCATTCTTGCGATCGCATTCAATGTGGTCGACATGGCGGTAGCGGCGCTCGTCGGCATGTGCGCGCTCATTGCGCTCGACATCCTCGACGAGCAGGATCTCGCCGCGGCGGCGCGAACGGCGGCCGGCCCGATCAGTCTGCTGTTCGGAGGCATGGTGGTCGCGCGGATTCTGTCGACGACCGGTCTTTTCGATCTCATAGGCGATCTTTACTTACGGGCGACCGGCGGCAGCGGTAGACGCTTCCTGCTGATTCTGATTGCCATCGTGGCGCCGCTGTGCGCGTTCCTGCCGAACGCTACGACGGTGATTCTTCTGGCACCCATCGTCATTCGCGTTGCGACAGCGCTCGAGGTGGACATCGTTTCGCCATTGATACTGAGCGCGATGATTAGCAATGCGGCCGGGCTGCTGACGCTGGTTGGCGATCCGGCCACATTCCTCGTCGGCAGTTCGATCGGCATGACGTTCGTGGAGTATCTGAAGCACGTAAGCGCCGGAGCACTCCTTGCGCTGGTCGTAGTGCCGCCGTTGCTGCCTTTTCTGATGCGGGACATCTGGCGCGTTCGGAGGACCTTGCCCGCTTCCGGGCGCCGTGCTCGCCTCACGAGGCCTGTGTACGCCGCTCTTTCGCTCGCCGTACTGGCGGCGATGATGGTGCTGTTCGTGTTCGGCGAAAACCTGCCTACTCGCATCATGCCGCCCGCGGTTGCACTTATCGCGAGCGCGCTGGCGCTGCTCGTCGGGTACATGGCCAAAATCGAGCCGACAGAGAGCGTGCTGCGCGATGTCGACTGGAAAACGCTGCTTTTCCTCGCCTGCATTTTTTGCGTGGTCCAGGCGATGGTGAAAACGGGTCTGCTTCAAATCATGTCGGTGCGGCTCCACGAGCTTTTCGGTGCCCGGTTGTCTCTCGTTGCGCTGGCGATGGTCTTCGGGATTGGCGCGCTTTCGTCGCTGCTTGCTAATGTTCCCGTTGCCGCGGCATCGATTATCACGGTAAAGGGCTACCTGGTCGTGGCAGAGGTTGTGCCCGATATCGCGCTTTCGGACCAGTTCTCATCGTGGCCTGCGAGCACGCTTCCCGTGTTCATCGGCATGATGTTCGGCGCGACGCTCGGCGGTAATGCCACACTTGTCGGCTCTTCGGCAAATATCGTGACAGCGGGAATCTGCGCGCGCGAAGGCAAGCCCGTTACATTTTCCCGATTTCTCCGCTACGGATTGCCTGTCACGATCGTGCAGCTCGCCGCGTCCGCCGTATACGTGCTCGTGCTTCCCTATTTCATGCGCTGAGTTCGGATTCAAGCGTGGCCCATGCGCTGAATTGCCCGGCAAATCTGCTCGACGTGACGCACATCGGTCCCGCAGCAACCGCCGACGATCGACATGGGTCGCTGGAAAAACCCGTCGAGTTCCTTATATTGCTCGCCGAGGTCGATCGGATCGCCGTCGTCCAGTTTGAGGGCTTCATTCAGTTCGGCGTGACTGCGGCGCGATGCATTCGCGCGCAAGCCGCGAATGCGCTGGACCCAGTCGCCGCCCGCCTGCAAAGTCGATTTGAAATGTGTGGGGTGTGCGCAATTGATCATGAAGAATGACGCGTAGCTGCCGGTTTCCGCATCGGTGCGTTCGATTGCGTCTCGCAGCGTCTCCCCGGACGGCAGACGCCCATCGGTTTCGACGGTGAACGACAAAAAGATCGGCATCGCGCATGCGCGCGCCGCGAGCGCCATGCCGATCGCTTCGTCGATATAGGTCAAGGTGTTGCCTCCCGCCAGATCGGCTTGCGTTGCGGCGAACGTTTCGATCTGGGTCCGATGGTAATCGCGTGCGGCATCCACGCTCATGCGCATATCGGCCTGATATCCGTCGCCCCGAGGCCCGATGGTTCCGCTGATGACGACTGGCGTCTTTGGCGTCTGCCACTTTGCGCGTTGCCTGAGCAGCAGATCGACCGCGAGCCGGTTCGCTTCGTCCAGCGCGCGCTCCGAGTAGCCGAGCTTTCGTCCCCAATCGCGATTCGCCCGCCACGTTGGCGTGCTCAGCATCAAACCGGTCTCGCGATCACGGGCAAGGGCGCCAAGACGATCGAAATGTTGTTCGATCAGTACGGTGCCCGCGTCGTCTTTCAGAAGAGTGAACGACGCGAAGTGCGGCAGATCGATGCCTTCATGAAAGACCAGCGACGTCTCGAGGCCACCGGACGCGAGAAATAGCCGATCAGGATCGAGCAGTGGCAAACAGGAACGGTATTGGCTCATCAAACGCTTCCCATACAGTTGAATGCTTCTCTCAGTTGGTGAATGTCCTCGCAGAAATTACGTCGGTTGATCCTCTCGTGGCAACCAAGCTTAATCACTTATGTGATTTCAAAGGCGCGATCGGTCGAAGTGCGGTCGGACGGACGCGCGGAAAGATGGCAGCAGCCCGCGCTCGGCTAGCCTTCGTCGGACTCAAACGGACATCACTCGGGCGTGGCTGCTTCGGGTGTGAGGCATCGGGCGCGGCAGCATCGCAGCCTGCCGGTGAGGCGAGCGGATTTCAAAGAACCGGACGCGCTCCAGATCAGTTCGTCGTTACCGACGGCCAGCATTGCGCTGGCCGCGGACCCGGCCTTACACAAAAAGACCGACGAACTGTCGATCTGCTTAAGCCTTCTTAAAGGACTCGCTTGCGTCTTGAAACCAATCGTTCCGCGCCGGTGGAATGATGGAGATAGACGGGAAATGTGGCATTTGCACGTCATCATCGAACGTCAGTGCCGGCAACTCGATGCGTTGCAAAAGATTGTTGAAAGCGCTCGTGTAGTAGTAGGTGTTGTTCGTGTGGTCACGGACCACGGTCCAATAGCTCCAGTCACCGACCTGCGGTGAGTGATCGGACAATGGTTGATTCACCTGATCCTCCTTCGAGGCGGTAAGCAAGGAACCGTACGGCGTACCCATAACGAGTTGTACTGTCTGCAACGCGACGTTCACGACGGTCTGCACCGGTGACGAATACGGCTTCTCGCCGAACACGGGGGCGCCGGATCGCTGCGGCGCCGGCAGCCAGCCATCGCCATTCCTCGCGAGCTGACTGAAGGTGTGCTGCATGAACGCGGCGCGCACGAATCGCGAGGGCGACGAAGGATCGCCAGGCAGACCGACAAGACCGATGCATGTGGGCGGATACGTCTGGGTTCGGCTCGTGTCCGCTCCGATAGCCGTGTAGTTGCCGTAGTAGGTGATATTGGTACGCTGCCAGTCGTAGCTCGGCGCGTTCGTCAACACCCCGGCCGCGGTCGCACCCAACCCGCCTCGATTCTGCAACTCGTACTCTTCACCGTACACGTTCATGACGCCGTTCATGCATTCGACGACCACGGCCTCTCCGGTGTTGTCCGCCGCGATGAAATGCAGAGGTATGTACATCTTTTCGCCGGACGCAGGACCATAAACGCCGACTTCACCCGAACGGAGCGTTCTTTCCAGATCCTTGACGCGTTTGAAGTTACCGAGCACCCACGCGACAAACTCGCCGAAAAAGACGTTCTCACCGTTGCCGGGCTGCGGATACCCGGCGCCCGGCATCCACAGTGCCGCGCAGGACAGGCCTTGTTCATTGAGACCGTCGCAGAAGATCGGAAACAGATCAAACTCAGGGCGGGGCGGTGCAATGCCCACAAAGCCGTAGGCATTGACCCACCTGGCGGCATTTTTCACGGCGTGAGGAACCAGCGGAAATGCTTGCCCTTTCGGCACTTTATAGAGTGTGAACCCCGAAAATCCGGGTAGCTCCATCACGCGGGCGCTGACATGAAACTGGGCATCCTGGCCCGGGTGGACGGGCGCATGGAAAAGCATATGTGTGCACACTGGCGTTTCTCCTTTCGAGTAAGACGGCTTCGGAAAGACGTAACCACATGAGACGACATCCATTGCGAATAAGCGTGCGATGCTCGTCGTCGCGCTTGCCGCGATCCGGCGTTGGAACTATCCGTTACCTAATTCGAGTGAAATTTCTCCGGAGACGAATTGAAAATACAATTAAGACTTTATTTCGATCTATTTCAAGATATTTTTCATTGCCGCATGCGACGTGTTGTAGGCACGGGCGTGCCGCGCCGTCGAGATCCGGCTGCTGTCTCGCGCGCTCATCCAGACATGCTTTACTTATGCGATACAAGTAAGCTATTTTTTGAATATTAGCCAGCGTGCATTTCGATGGTGACGTTGAACCGATTTATGAATATCCGTTTTGCAATCTTTCGGATTTAAGGTCGTAGTTCACATTTGTTCACAATGACATGTGTGAATTGCTATTCACACTGATAACGTCGAATTGAACGGATACCGGCAGTGTGACGCGTGGCGGAATTTCGGACCTGTTGTCGCCGACCGCAAACATTTCACCTTCTGTCGCGTCAGTCGACCGCTCCGTCACGATCGCCGGAACCGGATGCAAGCGGCAGCCGCACGGTAAAACAGGCGCCGCGATCGGGGCCGTCGCTCGCGACGGCGATCGTGCCGCCATGCAAGCCGACGATATGCCTCGCGAGCCAAAGTCCGAGCCCGAGTCCGCCGACGCGGCCGCTCTCGCGCGGCGCGATCTGCTGGAAACGCTCGAACACGAGCGGCAGCGCGTCCGCGGCAATACCGCGGCCAGTATCGCGCACGCTCATCTGCGCGTAGCCGTCGGCCTCGGACACCGATACCTCGACGCTGCCGCTATCGGTAAACTTGACAGCATTGGTCAAAATGTTCCAGACCACCTGCTTCATGCGGCTTTCGTCGGCCATCACGATGCACGGCGAAATAGCCGAGGCGCGCAACTCGATACCTTTGTGCTCCGCCGGCTTGCGCATGTCTTGCACGATGACGGCGGCCAGCACGCCGAGATCGACGGGCTGCAGATTCACCGACAGTTTGCCCGTCGCAATCGCGCCGCTGTCGAGCAGATCGTCCACCATCAACGAAAGCTGTCTGCCGTTGCGGCGGATCGCCTCTCCTGCGCGAGACGCGTGCGCCGGATCGGCAACGAGCCCGAGCAGTTCGGCCCAGGAAACGATTGCGTTGAGCGGCGAGCGCAGTTCATGGCTCACGGCCGCGATAAATTGGTCCATGGTGCGCGCCAGTGCCTCGCTGCGCTCGCGCGCTGCCCGTTCGGCGTCGGCAAGCGCGCCCAACTGCAATTCGTGCTGTTTGCGCGACGTGATGTTCAGCGTAAAGCCCATCACGTAGCGCAACGTGCCATCCGCGTTGAATCGGCCCATCCCGCGCACGAGCACCCAGCGTTGACCCGAACGGTACGCGTCAGAAGGCGTCACGCAGCGCTCGAACTCGAACGCCTGGCCGCTTTCGAGCGCGGCCCAGTGGGCAGACACGTGTTCCGTGCTATCGCCGAGCAACTGCTCTTTTACAAGGTCGCCGGGTTCGCCGGCGTTCAGGTCCTGCAAGCACTGCTCGCTGCACTCGAAGGCGCCCGTGGCCGCGTCGATCTGCCAGGTGCCGAGGCCCGCGAACGCGCACGCCTGTTCGAAGTGGCTCACGCGATCGTCGAGCCGCTCTTCGGTTTCGCGATGAAGAGTTTGCCGCAGCGGCGCGTGAGAACGAACGCGTGCCTTCTCGCGCCGCTCATCGTCGACGGCAAGATTGCGCGCGGTGACGTCGTCGACGCGCAGTGCGATCAGCGCGGGCGCGCTCGACGTGGCGGGAATAAACGATGCATGCATTTGCCAGTAGCGTGGCCGTGCCGATGCATGCGCGGATGCTTCGACAACGTCCATGCGGAACACGGGCGACAGGCGCGTGCGGTTGCTGCGCATCGTGCCGGCAAGCGTTCTGATCAGTTGCTCGTGCCGCAGCGGCGCGCGGCTTTCCGGCACGCCGGACGTTCGCGCCGCCTGCGCGTCGGCGCCCTCGGTGTCCGTCGCATGGGCAACGGCGAATAGCGCACGCCACGCCGCGTTGGTGGCGACGATCGCAAGCTCGCTGTCGAGCACCACATACGGATCGCTCAGATGTTCGAACAGCGCGGCATGGTCCAGCGCCGCGGCGCTGCCGGCCGGTGCGAAGCGCATCGGCTGGTCCATCACGGCACCAGCTGACTACGTCGGACCCTGCGCGGCAAAGTGAGGTGCATGGTTCGGTTTACCTTCGGGTCAGTTTTTCAATCGTTGCCAGCAATGCGGCCATTTGCGCCGGCTTCCTGAGCACGGCGTCCCACAGGCGCGGCGAGGCCGTCGTCACGCCGATATGTGCCGACGAGTGCAGCAGGACCGGAATATCGGACCATTGGCGTGATTCGCGCAGTGCGCGGCACAGGTCTTCGCCGCCCATGCCGGGCATCATCAGATCGGTAATGACGAGATCGGGCCGCCGTGTGCCGATCGCCTCGAGCGCCTGATGCCCGTTTCGCGCGAGGCCGACGTCGTAACCGGCGAACTCGAGCGCGAAACTCCACGCTTCGAGCATTTCCGGTTCGTCATCCACAAGAAGTACGCGCGTCATGAAGTACTCGAAGCCGATGCATTGATCTCGTCGGGAACAGGCCCGACAAGGACAAAATGGCAGCTCGCGCAGCCCGTGCTCACGCCGGCTCGCCGGGAGTGGCCTCGCCATCCGGCGCGCGGGCCGCATGCAGTGCGACCAGCTCGACGAGCCGGGCCGGCGCGTACGGTTTGCGCAGTATCGCCGCGAACAGATGAGCCTCCTGTGGCGTGACCGGATCCGGTGCGGCCGTGCACAGGATGATGGGCAATTGCCGGAACGCGGCGCGTTCCCGCAGGGCTCTTGCAAATGCCAGGCCTGACATGACGGGCATCATGAGGTCGGTGACGACCAGCGCGGGACGCACCCGGTCGACGACGTCGAGCGCCTCCTTGCCGTTCGAAGCGGCATGGATCGCGTATCCCTCGCCTTCCAGCAGGAAGGTCAGGAAATCCGTGACCAGCGACTCATCGTCGACGACAACCAGGTTTGTCATGCGCTCGATCCACGCTTATTGATCGGCAGGCATGCGGCCAGGCAGCGCGCCCGTGCCCGAGACCGGCAAGATTCCGGTTACCCGCAAACCGACGCCGGTGTCGGCGAACTCCACCTGCGCGACCGACGACTCGAACTGGCTGTCCCGCACCTTCATCACCGTGACGCTGCGTTGCAGAACGCCGTCGACCACCACGTGCTGCATGCCGACGATGTTATCGAGCAGGCTCAGAATCTCGGGCGACGGATTGGTCACCCACGGGCCGGACAGCTCCTTGACCTCCCACGTGCAGACGGTAGTCACGCCCATCGAGCGCAATTCGTTGGTGAGCGCCGCGAAAAATTCCACGATACGGTGCGGCTCGACCGTCGCGCGCTCGAAACCCGTGAGCCCATCGATGAAAAGCCGCTCGGCTTTCGTCTCGCGCACCGCCTTGAGCAGATCGTAGGCGAGCTTGTCGAGCAGGTTTTCCGTGAGCGGACGCCATAGCATCGCAAGCGCTTTCGATTCCACGAGTGCCTGCAGGTCGATGCCGAGCGCGAGTGCCTTGGCGCACAGGCGCTCAGGCGTCTCGTAGAAGCCGAAGTGAACCGCGGGGCGCTTCGGCGTGGCAAGCCGCAGGAAACCGAGGCCGAAGGTGGTTTTTCCGCTGCCGGCGGGCCCGACCACCACCGACACCGAACTGGCCGGTATACCGCCGCCGAGCCGCTCGTCGAGGCCGTGCATGCCGGTGCCGATGCGCGCCGCGTTGGCCCGGTCGGCGCTCGATGGATTGGCGAGCGCCGCTTCGAGGCGCGGATAGACGTCGATGCCGCGATTGCTGATCTCGAACAGGTGCAGGCCGCCGAGCGAGCGGCTGCCGCGCGATTTGGCGACGCGGATATGGCGCACGGTGCGCGACGCAACGAGATTCTCCTCGAGCTGCAGCACGCCATCGACCATCGTATGTTCGGGGCTCGATTCGTCGATGCGTGCGCTCGTCAGGAACAGCACGGTGCAGCCGGTGAAGGCGGCATGGCCTTGCAGCTCGGCGACGAAGGTCTTGACGTCGAGATTGCTCTGGCCGCTTTCGCGCGCGTTGAGCAACCCGTCGAGAATCAGGATGCTCGCATTCTGACGCGCGAGTTCGCCGCGCAGCGTGCTGACCAGCGCGGCAAGGCCTTCTTCGCGCAGCGTGCGAAACAGGCTGATGTAGGTCAGATCCTTGCCGACGCGCGTGGCGTCGTAGAAGTCGAGCGTGGACAGCGACTGGAAGAGACGGTCGTGAGACTCGGCGAGCAGCGTGACATAGAGCACCTTGCATCCCTGCCGCGCCTGCGCGAACGCGATCTGGTTCGCAAGGATCGTCTTGCCCGCTCCGGGCCGTCCCTGAACGATGTAAGACGAGCCGGCGATGAGGCCGCCGCCGGTAATCTCGTCAAGTCCGGGAACGTCGCTGCTTAGCCGCGCAAGCGTCTTGTCCATTGCCTGAATCCGTAAAAAGGAAGGTTCGTACCGGCTGGCAGGACGCGCGTGCCTCACCGGCGCGACGCCCGGGGCCTTGCGGGCCGCCAGTTGCTCACGAAACGGATAGTTTACTTTAATAAGCGGCGCGGACCGTTTGTAAATCACGGCTCTTACGTATTTTTCGATCGGCATGCGGGCCGTCGAAGTTTCGGGGACGGGAAGCGATGGCCGCGCGGAACTGACGTTTCGAGATACCGGCTGCCGACGCGGATCTCGCCGATCCGGCAACGCCCGCATCGGCGTGCACCGACGCTGCCGGTGCCGCCATCGCGTGGCCGCGAGGCACACGAAGCGCTGCGTATCGCTGGGGCGTCGGTTACGTGATCGAAGGTTCGCAGGTCGGCGGCGCGGTGCCATATCGACGCTTGCGCGAGGCGTTGGCGCCTCATCCGCTGCACTATCTCGCGCTGCGCGATATACCCGCCGGACCGCGCTGGCGCCACTTCGTGCAGGCGATGGGCGGGGAAGTGCAGCATGAAACGCAGATCGAGGACGCCTGTGCCGGCGCCGTCGATGCGTTCGATCGACTGACCGCGCTGGTTTCTCCTCTACGAGGTCGAATCAACGAGGCAAAGGAGAGTCTGGAGGTGGAGAGGCCCGTTCCAGAGCAACCGAAAACGTGCGACGCCGTTTCCTGACATGCGACGCTGGAAGAAGGTCGAAAATTAGTCAGTAGTCCCACGGTACCGGCACGAAGCGGAAGCCATCGCCGTTCTTTGCAATGTGACCAATGGACGGGAACGCAATGTGCGCCGCGGCTAGCAGAGCGCCGGTTTCGGCGGCTTCGTCGAGCAGCGCGAGACGCACATCCACCGCCCTTTCGGGATCGTGCTCGAAGCCGTTTTGCCACTTGGGATTGTCGAAGCCGACTTCGAAAATCGCGTCGCCCACGAACGTCAGCTTCTCGCCTTTCGATGCGACGTCCACCACGCAGTGGCCCGGCGTGTGTCCACCCGTCACGCGCGCCGAGACGCCTGCTGCGATTTCCACGGTGCGATCGAACTGCACGATGTTTTGACTGTAGAGTTCCACGAACGTCGCAGCGGCCTTGCGCAGCGCGGGAGGCACCGTTTCCGGCATCACCGTTTTGCTGAAGTCCGGCTTTTTCCAGAACTCCACTTCCGCGCGCGACACGTGAATGCGTATGTCCGGGCGCAACCTCGCCTTGACGCCGTCGACGTTCAGGCCGCCGACATGGTCCATGTGCATATGTGTAATGACGATGTCGGTGATCGCAGCCAGGTCGATGCCAGCCGATTCCAGGCGCATCACCGACCGACCGGCGCGCGTGAAGTATTCGAAACCGTCGCCCACGCCCGAGTCGATCAGGATCAAACGCTCGCCGCTTCGCACGAGCGCAATATTCAGCGCCCAGTCGAACGTGTCGCGCTGCAGAAAACGGCCATCGAACCACTCGTTGCGATCCGCTTCGCTGACGTTCGTGGACATGGTCGAGGTCGGCAACGGCAGAATGCCATCGCTGATCAGCACGACGTCGACGTCACCGACACGCACGGCGTAGCGGGAGGGTACCAGTTCTCCGGCCCCTTCCTTGCCAGGCGTGGTGGTAACCGGTTGCACATTGCGGATTGCTTTGTTCATCTTCAATAGTCCTGTCATGTGGGAGTAGGCCGCACCGGGCAGCGTGGTTTCACGAGCACGACTACGAAATTCGCGCGCTTCGTTCGGCTCGCGTCTCGACCGACGCCGTGACAAATCTTAGTCAGCCGACGCCGACGCCAGAAGCATCGCGAACGCGTCCAGCATGTTGTCCGAACGGCAACAATCGACGACGTACGGCCAATCGTGAGCCCCGCTAACCATCGTTGCCCCACGACGGATTTCTAGCATCGACACCGTATCGTCATTGTCGATCCCTATATTTGTCAGTCGTCCGATCCTGATATCGACCGCACAACAGGTTACGGGCGTGCAAAAAACATCCTTGAGCTTCCGCGAGCGGGGTCTCGGCAGGCAGCCGTCGTGACGGGCGACATCGAGCAGGGAGCGCGAACGGTGCATGCGGACCGATCGTGACAAGCCGTGCGGATTCGCCGGGCCATCGGCTGTAGGGAACGCTATCGAAGGTTTCGAAGATCACCCTGACAAGAAGGAGCACCTGTACCGTGAACTCCCGCCGCAAATTTCTCCAGAGTACCGCCACGGCCGGCCTGTCGGCAGCCGCACTCAGCGTATTTCCACCGAGCATCCGTCGTGCGCTCGCGATCCCGGCGCATCACGAGAGCGGCACGATCAAGGACGTCAAGCACGTCGTGATCCTGATGATGGAAAACCGCGCATTCGACCATTATTTCGGCACCTATAAAGGTGTGCGAGGCTATGGCGATCGCTTCACGATTCCGCTGCCGGACGGCCGTAACGTGTGGCAGCAGATCGATGCCAACGGCAATGTGGATCTGCCTTACCATCTGGACGAGACCAAGGGCAATGCACAGCGTGTGGCCGGCACGCCGCATAGCTGGGTCGACACACAGAACGCGTGGGATGGTGGCCGCATGGCGGCCTGGCCCGTGTCCAAGAAGAACCAGACGATGGGCTATTTCGACACGGCTGAAATCCCGTTCCAGCGCGCGCTGGCCGAAGCGTTCACCCTCTGCGACGACTATCACTGCGCGTTCCTCGGCGGCACGCACCCGAATCGCATTCTCCATTACACCGGCACGAATGGCCCGGCGTACGGCAAGACCTTCGTGAACAACTTCAGCGGCGACTTCTCCGTCACCACGTCGGCGTCCGCCTACTTCGACTGGAAGACGACGGCCGAGCGCCTGGAAGAGGCGGGCGTGACCTGGAAGGTGTATCAGAACATCAAGAACACCTACGGCTGTAACGCGCTGCTCGGCTTCAAGCAGTACCGTCAGGCCAACGAGGCGCTGCCGCGGGCGCGCCAGGTCAACACGTCGCTGAGCCAGGCCGCCGAGCCGGTCTTCGATCCGGCAGATGCCGTCGCGCAGCCGCTGATCAAGGGCTACGCGAACACCATGCCGACCACCGATGCCGATCCCAACACCAACGGCACTTTTGTCGAGGCGTTTGCCGACGATGTGAAGAACGGCCGTCTGCCGGAAGTTTCGTGGATCGTTCCGACCGACGTCTACTCCGAGCACCCAGGGCCCTCGAGCCCGGTGCAGGGCGCCTGGTTCGTCCAGCAATTTCTCGATGCGTTGACTGCCGTGCCCGAGGTGTGGAGCAAGACGGTCCTGCTCGTCAACTTCGACGAGAACGACGGCTTCTTCGACCACGTACCCCCGGCCGCCGTGCCGTCGCCGAACGGCGATGGCACGTACGCCGGAAAGACCACGCTCAATAGCGCAGAGCTCGGCGTCGAATACTTCACGCATCCGTACGTGACACGCGCCGACACAGGCGCGATCCCCGACAGCCAGCCGAGTGGACCGGACGGCAAGCCGTATGGCCCGGGTCCGCGCGTGCCGCTGTGGGTGATCTCGCCGTGGAGCCGCGGCGGCTGGGTCAATTCGCAGACGTTCGATCACACGTCGGTGCTGCGCTTCCTCGAAGCGCGCTTTGGCATCAAGGAAAGCAACATCTCGCCGTACCGCCGGCTCATCAACGGCGACCTGACTTCGGCCTTCAACTTCGCGACGCCGAACAACGAGCCGCTGCCGACCATCGCGGGCGAGAAAAGCAAGGCGGACGCCGATGCGTTGCGTGCCTCGCAGCAGGCGCTCGGCCAGATCGTGCCGGACGCCAGCCGCGCCATGCCGAAGCAGGCGAGCGGCTTCCGCCCGTCGCGTGCGCTGCCCTACGAGCTGAACACCAGCGCGCATGTGGACGCGACCGACGGCACCGTCAAACTGCTCTTCGCGAATACCGGGCGGCAAGGTGCCGTATTCCACGTCTATGACAAGTTGCACCTGGACCGCTTGCCGAAGCGTTACGCAGTCGAGCCCGGCAAGACGCTCGACGACGTGTGGTTGCCGGCGTCCGCGGACCTTGGCAAGTACGATCTGTGGGTGCTCGGGCCGAACGGCTACCATCGCGAATTCAAGGGCGACCTCACCGCGCTGAAGGGGCACAGAGCCGCCAATCTCGAAGTGCGCGTGGGATATGGTTCCCTGACGGGCAACCTGCACCTGCAGCTGCGCAACGAAGGCGCCGGCCTCGCACAGTTCACGGTGAAGTCCAACAAGGTGTACGGCGCGCTGCAGGCTTTTCCGGGTCTGCCGAACGCGATCTTTGGCCAAGGTCCTTCGGGCTTCGGTGGATTCCCTGTGCCGGGTTTCGGCGCATGGCCGGCCCCGGCCCCGTTCTCGCACAATGATCGCTTCGACTCCGGTCATACCTGGACGGTCAGCACGATCGGCGCACTTCCGGTCGCGCTCTTCTGGAATCTTTCCCAGACCGGCTTCTGGTATGACTTCGAGATCACCAGCAGCACGGACAGCAGCTTCTTTCGTCGCATCGCCGGGCATATCGAGACGGGCCGTCACTCGGTGACCGATCCTGCGATGGGGATGATCGACGTCTTCTGATCGAAGCATGGCCGGGAGGCACCTCGCCTGAGCTCGGTGCCTCTCGTGCAATGAAACGGAAGACGCCAGAACCAATCCATCAGGGCGGGGGCGAATAGCGCATGACGCCCGGTTGCCGTCGTATACAGCCGGTCGCGTGAGGCGCGCGACCGGCTCATAACTCGCGCGCGTCGACGAGCCAGGATTCGAACGTGACTGACATCAAGCCGCGCGCGCGGCGGCGTCATTCAAGCGCTATTTCGACGTCTTGAAGTCGTCATAGAACGCGCTGATGAATTCGTCGAGCCGCTCGCGTGCGAGGCTCGTGACGCCGGCTGCCCTGGCACGGCCATTACCGCCGAAGCGGCGGCACAGCCGGTCCGCGTTTCCAGGCCGTGCCAGCGGTGCGCGCACGCTGACCGCGTAATCGCCGGAGCGACGCGGACTCAAGACCGCGTGCGCGCTAGATGGGGCGGCGCTGGCCAGTGCATTGGCAAATTCTCCGCGCACGCGTCTCGCCCATCGGTGTTCGGGCAGGACGTAAACGTCGCCATCAGACCGCACGCGCAATGGGGGCTCACGCCACGCGAACGAAAGATCGGTGGCGCGTGCCGCTTCGATCTGCCGCACGAGCGCCTCACCTTCGAGGAAGTCGAACGGGTCCGCATAGGGTTGCAATATTCGGTAGAGCGTCGCCGGCGAAACGATCAGATCGTCGATACTGTCGCCATACGCGTTGTAGTTCACCGCCCGGCCGAGCGCGCCTAACCGTTGCTCGCGGTCCGCGTCGAGTCCGCACGCAGCAGCGATGCGATGTGCCGCTGCCGCCAGATTGTCGCCGTATGCGGCCGCCACGGCCCAACACCGGTAGCGCCCGCCCAGATGACGATCGACGATCAGGCTCGTGCATATGTCCGCAGATGGATCGATGTGCGCGGCAAGCCGCGCATGCCGCGGTATTTCACCCGCGAAATGATGATCGAAGTATTCGACTTCGACACCGCGCGCGAGCAGCGTCTGCAATGCAGCGCGATTCGTGTCGAGTGAGATATCGAGTACTGTCGCGCGGTCGCCGGATTGTGCCGGAACGCGTGCAAGCAGCTGGACGTCTTCCTTGGTGCCGGTAACGAGCGCCGCTGCGCGCGGCGTCGCAAGCCTCAACTGATGAAGGGCGAAGAGACCGTCTGCGTCGCCGTTGAATACATCGAATTGCGTCATGGCCTATGTCTTCACACACGGTTCTTGTCGACGCGTCCCGCGCGCGCGGCAATCGCTCCCGCTTTAGCCTGGCCCGTCGGCCGCGTTCGGCTGCGAGGGTGCCGCATGGTCGGCTGGCGTCTGCGCGCGAGCGGCGCAAAGCAGCGCACGCACTTGCGTGTCGTCGACCTGGCGGAAATCGCGATACAACGCGCCGACGCCATCGAACCAGCCCGGCTGCAACAACACCACCGTTTCGTCCGCGATATCCGCGAACGCCTGTTGCGTCCCGATCGGCGCAACCGGCACCGCGACGATGACGCGTGCAGGCCGCCTCGAGCGCAGCGCCTGCAAGGCCGCCCGCATCGATGAACCGGTTGCGATACCATCGTCCACGACGATCGCGGTTCGCCCTTCGACCGGCAGCACAGGGCAGGTGCCGCGATAGACCGACTCGCGACGTGCGACCTCTGCCCGTTCGCGTGTGACCGCCTCGGCGAGCTGTTCGTTAGCGACACGCGCCGCGCTCACGATTTGCCGGTTGACATAGAGCGCTTCGCCGCTCGCGAGTGCTCCCATGGCCAGCTCGGGATTGTCCGGCGTTCCGATCTTTCTGACGATCAGGATATCGAACGGTACATGCAATGCATTCGCTACTTCATAACCGACAGGAACGCCTCCGCGAGGCAGTGCCAGCACGATGACGTCCTTGCGTCCGGCATAGTCGCGCAGCGCCTTGGCAAGCCGTGCACCCGCGTCTTCCCTGTCCTCGAACATGTCTTGCCCCTTGCTGTATGTCGCGAGCGGCGCGCTGAGCCTGATTCGTCGGCGAACCGGGAGCTTTACCGCATGCCCGCGAGGATACATCGTCAGCGCGACGATTCGGTCCCGCTCTTTCAACGCAGCGACCTTTATATGCAGCGTAGCGGTGCCCGACCCCGTGCACTTGACGCAGGTCAAGCTTCGCCCACGCATCGGCATGACGCGCGTACTGCGCTGGCCGCGCTCGCCTGACGCTTGATGCGTATCAAGCGCGGCCGCAAGAGATCGGATCGTAGCCATGTCGTTCTGTGAGCCAAGGAGTTGGTAGAATGTTTTGTCTTCCTAAGACCGCTTGGCCTCCGACTTGTGAGCCAAGGAGTTGGTAGAATGTTTTGTCTTCCTAAGACCGCTTGGCCTCCGACTTGCTACCGCGCAAGACTTTCGCAGCTCGCTTATATTCCGCAGCTACTGTCGCTCGTCAAAGGCTTGACGCGATGAGAGGGCCGATGTGAACCGTGCGCACGCGGTAAGCGCGCACGCGCTCCATGATCACAGTGCGTCGTCGAGGCGCAGTCCGATTTCGTCTGCCCTGAAAGTCCAGGCGGCATTCGGTGAACGCATCAGTTGACGCGCGGGTAGCGCTGGAAGCGAGGCAGCGCGCGGCAGCTGATGGTGATGGCGCCGCCGGGTCGGCGGGCAAGCGTATCGGTCCTGGCGTCGAGCGGGCCAGAGATCGGCGCGGCGCCTCAGCGTCCGATACCTCGGAGGGTTGGCATGTGGTACGCAATGCTGGACGCGCAGCGGCGTCTGATACGCGCGATGGCGCTCGGCGCATTGCCGGGTCGCGGCGACAACGGCTGCGACGCACTCGCCGAGTGCATGAAAGGCGGCGATGCGCTGCCCGCGTTACGTGGCTGGCTGTGCCGATCGACATGCTCGCTGGACCATGCGCCGTCGTTCTCGATCGATTCTGTGTGTGCGAGCGGCCGCGTGGTCCCGGTCCGGGAGACCATCGCAGACGAGGTGCCCGCCGGTGCGTTGCGCAAGTTCGCGCGAGCCGGCGCCGCAGCGAGGCGGTCCGGAAACTGGCCGGTCGTTCTGTGCGCGCCGCTTGCCGGACATCACGCCGTGATGTTGCGCGAAATGTTGGAAACATTGCTCGCGCATCGCGAAGTCTATGTCACCGATTGGACGGATGCGCGGGATATTCCGGCCGAAGCGGGTGCGTTGACGCTTGACGACTATGTGCTGGCAACCGAGCGTTTTATCCGTTCCGTGAGTTCGCCGGGTACGCGCGTGCATGTGGTCGCCGTCTGCCAGGCAACCGTCCCCGCGCTTGCCGCCGCCGCATTGCTCGCAGGCGAGCCGGCTTCGCCGTTGGCGAGCCTTGCATTGCTGGGCGGGCCGATTGACGCCGGCCTCAACCCAACCGCGGTCGAGCGCTTTGCGATGTCGCATTCGCTGAGCTGGTTCCGCGAGCACGTGATCGACACCGTGCCGCCGCCTTACCGGGGCCGTGGGCGGCGCGTGTATCCAGGCTACCTTCAGCAGGCGGCGATTGTCGCCGCCTATCCCGGACGGCTGATCGGCCTCGAGACACGTTACTGGTCAGCATGGCTTGCGGGGAACACCCGCGAGGCGCAGGCCGCACTGCGCGCCTTGCACGAATATGCGGCAGTACTGGATATGACCGAGCAGTACTTTCTCGATACCATTCGCGTCGTTTTTCATGAGCGCCGGCTCGCGTGCGGGAAGTGGACGATCGCCACGCGTCCCGTCGAAGCACGTGCGCTCGCACGCGTTGCACTGTGCACTGTCGAAGGCGACAGGGACGAGATCACCGGTGCGGGACAAACGCACTGCGCGCACGCGTTGTGCGGTGCCGACGATGCCCCACCGCGGCATCGCCTCACCGTTGCGCAATGCGATCACTACGACCTGTTCACGGGGCCGCGCTGGCGCGAGACGGTGCATCCCCGACTGTGTGCGTTCTGGCACGAGACCGAGCGCGTGTGGCGCGCCGCGCGCGACAAACGGTCCGTGACCGGTACGCCCGCGTGACGCGACCGCCGTATGCGGCCGTGCTCGCGCCAACCGCCGAAAGTTGCAGTTCCGTACCGATTGACGCACGTCAACGCGAGCGCTCCCGGCAGCACATACTCTTTTTCCATGCAAACGCGCAGGATGCGCGACCACGTGCATGAAGGAAGATATTGTGCGTAACCAAACGGTGGGACAGGCGGAGCAACCGGCTACCGCAAATGACATCCGGGCAATCATCGGCCCTTTCGAAGACGACGTCGTCGTGAAGATTCTCGACGTTCATCCGACAGCGGCCGAAGTATTGAACGCGTTTACATGGCTGCGTTCCGACGAGCACTTGCAGCGCCGACTTGCGCACGAGTTGCATGGCCGCGCGGCGCAGGTGTTTGAAATACTCGATCAGGAATATCCGGAGATCGACGGCAGCCAGATGTGAGGTCGGTTCGCCGACCGTCTCGAACACGGGGGCTTTTTCCATGTCGAGCGGAGGCATACCGCCGCGGTCATTTGCTGCGCGAATGTTTGGAGCGTGTCTTCAGCGTCTCGATTTCGTCGAGCAGATCAAGCGCGAGCGCGATGCCCGGCGCGTTAACCTGGAGGTCGTGAGCCAGCCGGAACGCGGTGCGCACGCGCTGCAGGGAGGCGCCGCCGAATCGCCATTCCTGCGGCGCAGCGCCCTTTGGCTCGAAAACGCCCTCGGCAACCCAAAGCTTGATCTCTTCTTCCGATGCGCCGCTTACTCGACTCAGCTCGACAAGCGTGAACTCAACGTTGTCATCGACAATCTGCCCTGCGATATAGGTCGTCTCGAAGTCTTTCATGATGCGCCACCCATAAAACGCGCACGCGGGTCGAAGTCAAACGCTTTGCGCATGGTGTCGTAAGCCGCTTTAGCCGTTTCGCTGTCGGCGGGCGGCAATACGATATTCAGGATCGTGTACATGTCCCCGGGCGGATTCCCGGGAATTCCCTTGCCCTTGAGTCGCATGCGCGTGCCGCCCGCCGAGCCCTTCGGCACGCTCATTTCGACCCATCCGTCAGGCGTCGGCACCGTTACGCGTGCGCCAAGCGCCGCTTCCCACGGCGCCACCGGCAGGTCGAGCAGGACATCGGCGCCCTCGATGCGAAAGCGCGGATGCTCGCGAAACGCAATTTCGAGGTAGAGGTCCCCCGCCGGCCCGTCCCCGACGGCGGCTCCTCCCTGGCCGGCAAGCCGCAAATGCTGTCCGGCTCGCACGCCTTTGGGAATCGAGACGTTCAATGTGCGTGACTGCAGCGAGACACGGCCGCGCGCATCGACGACCGGCAATTGCAAAGAGATCGTCCGTTTTGCGCCGCGATAGGCGTCCTCGAGGTCGATGAGCACCTTCGCATGGTGATCCTGTCCCATCGCGTGCGAGGATCCGCGCCGTGCATGCTCCGTTCGCGCACCGCCGAACATCGCCTCGAAAAAATCATTGAGACTCGCGTGCGTCGCGTCCTCGTCGCCGGCGCCGCGGAACTCGAAACCTTCATCCCAGTTCGGGGGCGGCTGAAAGTCCTCGCCGCTGTGCCAATGCGTGCCCATGCGGTCGTAGGCGGCACGCTTTTCCGGATCCTTGAGCACCTCGTAGGCTTCGCCCAATTCCTTGAAGCGATCCTCCGCGTCCGCGTCCTTACTGACGTCCGGATGGTATTTGCGCGCGAGCTTGCGATATGCGCGCTTGATGTCCTCCTGAGCCGCCGTACGCTCGACGCCCAAGGTTGCGTAATAGTCCTTGTATTTCATCTGAAGAATGCCCCAGGCAGACGTACACGGAAGCGGTCATACGGCACGATGCAGCAGCAACTCTCGTTTGCGTTGCACGGATAACAGTAGCACTGAACCGCGCGCGATCAGTCGCAGTGTCGGTCGGTTCGCCTCCCTAAGCCGACTTCAGCCTGAACACCGCAACCGGCTTGCGCAATACCACTGCCTGTTCTTCGAGCGAAGGGGCCGCCGCCGATGCCTGTTCGACGAGCGCCGCGTTCTGCAGCGTGGTCGAGTCCATCTGCATCACGGCGCGGTTGGTGTCCTCGATGCCCGCGCTTTGCTCTTGAGCCGCCGCGAAGATTTCGGTCATGTATTCGCTGACCGTCTTCGCGGACGACACGATGTCGGTCATCGTGTGGCCCGCCCGGTCGGCCAGCGACGAACCTTCGGCAATCCTGTCGAGCGGGCTCGGGTCCGCAACCCCGGCCCGCTACGCCTTTATTGCCATACCTGGTAAATCATCGGCCCGTTGCTGTACGGCCTCGGATACGACCCCGCCCAGTACCCGGCCCGATAGACGGGGTAGGGACTCGTGACTGCAACGACCGGCTGCACGACCGTTTGCACCGGATACGGCGGAAACTCTTCCTGCGCGTAGACGGGAACGTACGGAACCGTACGCACCGGCGGCGCATACGGTTGCTGCACATAGACGGGCTGCTGCCGATACGGCGAAGGACCGTCTTCATACGCCGGCGCCTGCGCATAAACAGGCTGAGACTGGTAATGCGGCGCAGGTGGTGCATACCTCGGTTGCTGCTGCGCCGCAGCCTGGTAACGCGGCTGAGTCGCCATTGCACGCTGCGTTGCCTGCGGCGGTTGCGGGACCGGTGTCACCTCGGCCTCGTCTTCTTCATCGCCCGGCATGCCAGGCGGAAGAGGCGGCACATCTTTAGCCTTGGCTGGCTTTGCCGTTTGCTTCAACTGGTCCCGCAACGAAGCGTACGTTTCGGCGTCCTCCTTCGCCCGGGCAGCGTAGCCGTTGTGGTAGGCATCGCTCAGGTCTTTCTGGCGGGCCTTGTTTTCCTCATCGGCTGTCATACGTTCTTCGCCGGGATCGAGCGACACGTCCGTCCCGCCGTTGTCGTATGCCGATTTTGGACCGTCTGCAAATGCTGGAATGGATTGCAGCGATGGCGCTAAAACCACCGAAGCAACCGCAATCCCTAACAACGATTTAGTTCTCATGGTTTCACCTCGTAGCTAGAGGACAAATGAAAATGCGTAAGCGACCTCCCTGCTGGACCCCGTGCCGATACGCAGCCACATGTGCCGTAACCGACGGCAATCTTCTCGTGACTGCATAGCGCTCCCCGAAAGTCCGATCTCTTGAGCATTTCACGGTCTCTATCGCGACGGTGCGAACTGGCTCATGCATGGCTTGCATATCGCATATCGTCCGTCGATCACCGGTAACGGCTTCGGGATGCCTGCCAGGCATCTCCGGCCATTAGCGATGGCGCTATTCATTTCCCCTGTCCGGCTTCATTGCCGGAACGCTTATATGCGCAAAGACGGCGCCAGTTAACGAACGCCGTTGAAACCATGTCGGCAATCGGATGGTGTTCGATCGAAATTGGAAACTCCGTGCGGGAATACTCACATCCTGTAGCGGGGTTGCGGGGGGAAACACTAGTTGCCGCACGATGATGGCGGTTCGCAGGGAGCGCGAGTCGTGCCCGTGCATACCGCGACGCACGGATTCGGTGACCTTCGCACCACACTGGGCCGCCTGAAGCCGTTGTGCCCCATCTCGTGTCTCCCACCGCACGCCTCTCCACCCATTCGCTGGTGTCCGTCGAATGGCCAACCCGTTCGTTTCGGACACTCGCTCCGTCGTTTCCGGCCAATCGTCGCAAGAGCGCGGACAGCGTCGCCAGGACGGCCCGGAAATCGCTGAAGACTCGCCGTTCAAGCGCTTTTCGCCGCTTTTCCGATGTCGTTTGCATCCATTTCAACCGGAGAGTTTGATGAAACAGTCAGAGGCATACACGCTAAGCATCGGCGTGCTGGCAGTCGTCGATACGTGGCTGACGGGCACGGTCTTCCCCGTGCCCGTGTGGGTCACGTTTATCGCGTGGGCGTCCTTCTTTGTGCTAGGCGGAGGAACAGCAGGGTTCGTGAAAAGCGTCGCGTCGAATCTGACCGGCCTGCTGATCAGTTCGCTGACGCTGCTTGCAATCGCGACGACTCACCGGAGCGACTTCGCCATCGCGATTTGCGTGGGCATCGGCAGCGCCGCGATGGTGCAGGCGTCGAAGATCAGGCTGCTCGATGTGCTGCCCGCGATCGTCTGGGGCTTTGCTTCGACCGTCGGCACGACGGTGGCCACCGGCAAAGCGATCACCACGCCTGGCATCTCGAATCCGGCGCTCGTTGCGGCCGCTGCGCTCGTCGCGGGCGCGGTGTTCGGTTTGGTCTCGGAGCGGCTCGGCAACGCGCTGACGTTCAAGCGCGACGTGCGCCTCAACTAGCGTCGCGAGTTCCGTCCGCATCGCGGTACGCACGTGCATGGAGACGTGAATCTGTCCGTTTTGGTCGGTTCGGGCATTTTACGCCGTCCGCGCATCTGTCTGGCGACAATGTCCGCCCACAGAGGGACAGCGGCGGTTCTACCGAGCAAAAAGCCATTATCTTGCTGATATATCAGCACTGCCTCGCGACAAACGGAGGACAAAATGCGTATCAGGAAACTCCCCACGACGGTCATCACCGGCTTTCTGGGGGCGGGCAAGACAACCTTGGTCAACCATATCCTCGACGCCACGCGGCCCATGCGGATCGGCATCGTGGTAAACGAATTCGGTGAAGTCGGTATCGATGGGCAATTGATCGTAGCCGACGAGCAAGCGGTTATCGAAATCAGCAATGGGTGCGTGTGCTGCACGGTTCGCAGCGACCTCGTCGACAGTGTGCTGCAGCTGCTCGCGCGCTACGGCGACGGGCTCGATCGTCTGATCGTCGAGACCTCGGGCCTTGCCGATCCCGCGCCGGTCCTGCAGACGTTCCTCGCCGATCCCAGGGTGCGCGAGTGCGTCGAACTGGAATCGGTGATCGCGGTGGTCGACGCACGGCATGCGCGAGGCCAGTTGAGCGACGACATTGCGCGCGAGCAGATCGTGTTCGCGGACCGCATTGTGATCAACAAGACCGATCTCGTCGCGCCGCCCGGCATCGTCGAACTTGCGTCGACCATCCGCGCGCTGAATCCGACCGCGACGCTCGACTTCGCGATGCGCTCCGCCGTCGATATCGACGCGCTGCTCGGCCGGCGCAGTTTCTCGATCGACGATCTGCTCGCCGTCGAACCCGGGCTGCTCGCCGAAGACGAACACGACCACGAGCACGACACAAGTATCGAGTCGTGCGCATTTCGCATTCCGGGCGAGCTCGACGGCATGCGCTTTAACCGCTGGGCGAATCAGGTCGTGCAGAAGCAGGGCGCGTCGCTGCTGCGGATGAAAGGCGTGCTGAACGTCAGCGGCGAATCGCGGCGCCTGCATTTTCACAGCGTGCACATGCTGACGGAGACGAACTTCGGCAAGGCATGGACAGCCGGTGAAGCGCGCGAGAGCCGGCTCGTGGCGATCGGTCGCGCACTCGATGCAGACGCGCTGCGCGCGGGTCTGCTCGATTGCGTCGTTCGTCCAGCCGCAATTGGACTGGCAGAAATTCCATTACCCATCGGGAGCACAGCGTGAAGTTACAGCACCATATTGGAGGCATTGAAAATCTTGGGCCCGTCAATCTCGACACGCGAGTCTTCGTCGAATCCTGGGAGAAGCGTATTTTCGGCATCCACACCACGATGATGGCCGAGAGCGCACATCTGGCGGATGCATTGCACGCCTATCCGGTCAGGGAATTGCCGACGCGCTTCAAAAGCAACTGGACGTGGGCATCGCTGCGCACCGGCGCGGAAGGCATGCAGCCGTTCGATTACTTCAAGTACCGCTACTACGAGAAGTGGCTCGGCGGCATCGCCCAGTTCTTCGTCGACGCGGGCTATATCAGTGCCGCGGAGCTCGACGAGAAAAGCGCGTTCTATCGCGCGCATCCGGATGCCGCATTGCCCGATAGTCCAAACGCGGCGCTTGCCGCGCAGATCGACGCGTATCTGCAGAACGGCGATTCCGGCTTTCACGAGCCGGCTGGCGCACCGCGCTTCGCGGCGGGCGATACCGTCCGCGTCGCCGACCCGGATCCGGTCGATCACACGCGCCTGCCGGGCTATTTGCGCAACAGGACCGGCAAAGTCGAACGGGTCTATCCGGGCAGCTTCTCGTACTTCGTGTCGACAGGCGTCGACGGCGTCGGCCAGCCGATGCCCGTCTATCGGATCGCATTCGACGCCGCCGATATCTGGGGCCCCGACAAGAGCGAACCCAACACGACCATTTACGCGGACCTGTTCGAAGCATACGTGCAAGCCGCCAACTGAACGGAGACAGGCAACATGAGCGAAATCTTTGGTTTTCCTGAAGACCGCGAGGCAACCAGTGCGGCGAAGGTCCGTGCGCTCGAAGCGCTGCTGATCGAGAAGGGCATTATCGGCAGCGATTCGGTCGACACCGTGCTGCGTCATTTCGAAACCGTCGCGGGTCCGTTCAACGGCGCAAAGATCGTGGCGCGCGCCTGGGTCGACCCCGAGTACCGGAAGCGGCTCGTCGCGGACACCCCTGCGGCGATCGCCGAACTCGATCTGCCGGTCGGCATGGCCGGTGCGGAAGGCGAGCACATGGCAGCCGTCGCCAATGACGAGAACGTGCACAACCTGATCATCTGTACGCTGTGTTCTTGCTATCCGTGGCCGGTGCTGGGCCTGCCGCCCTACTGGTACAAAGACCCGGTGTTCCGCGCGCGCGGCGTGCGCGAACCGCGCGCCGTGCTGCGCGAGTTCGGTGTCAGCGTGCCGGACACCAAGGAAGTGAAAGTATGGGACAGTAGCGCGCAGATTCGCTGGTTCGTGATCCCCGAACGCCCGGCGAACACCGACGGCATGAGCGAGGAAGCACTCGCCGCGCTGGTCACGCCGGAATCGATGATGGGCGTTGCGCTGGTCGCTGCCCCGCAACCATAGGGAGCGCACGATGTTCATGCGATTCGAGGAGTACGCCGCGGCATCGATGCTCGGCGAGCCGGACTCGCCGCCGCGACTCGACGGCAAGCTGTTCTTCACCCAGCGTTGGGAACGCGACGTGTTCGGGCTTGCCCTTTCGCTTTCGAAGGCCGGTTGTTTCGAGTGGGAAGACTTCAGGCAGAGTCTGATCGCGTCGATCGCGCGATGGGAGTCGATGGACTGTGCGAATCAACCGCGCTGGGACTATTACGAGCGGTTCCTCGAAGCGCTCGTGAGCGTGGTCGAGTCGAGCGGTATCATTTCGAGGGCCGAACTCGAGCGCGTGCTGGCCGCCCGCAAAACTGCGGCCCCCATCGCTCCGTGATTCACGACGTCACCCTGCACACACTGCATAGGACACCGTTCATGTCTACCATAACCGTAAGCTCGCGCTCCGCCGCTTCGACGCGAGGCAAAGTCGTTGCGATGTATATCGCGCTTGGATTGATCAACGTGTTCGCGTGGGGATGGGCGTATGCGGTCCTGCGCGCGTCGCCGGCGCTGATCGGCGCGGCGTTCCTCGCGTACAGTTTCGGCCTGCGTCATGCGATGGATGCGGACCATATCGCGGCGATCGACAATGTCACGCGCAATCTGATGAACGACGGCAAGCGCCCGGTCTCGGTCGGCTTCTTCTTCGCACTCGGGCATTCGCTGACCGTGGTGGTCGGCGCGGTCGTCGTGGCATTGGCCACAAAAGCGCTCGCGCATCACTTCGATGCGTTCAGACAAACGGGCGCGATAATCGGCAGTGTCGTGTCGGCATCGTTCCTGCTGGCGATCGGCGTGCTCAACCTCGTTCTGCTGGCCGAGCTCGTGCGTGCATTCAGGCGGATGAAAAGCGGACGCATACAGGAGATCGGCGACCCGCGGCTGCTGCAGTTCGACGGCAATCTGCTCGCGCGCATCTTCAAGCCGCTGTTTCGTTTCGTCCGCTCGAGCTGGCTCATGCTGCCGCTCGGCATGCTGTTCGGCATCGGCTTCGAAACGGCCACTGAAGTCGCATTGCTCGGCACCTCGGCCTCGCAGGCATCGGAAGGTCTGTCGATGTGGACCATCCTTGTCTTTCCATGTCTTTTCGCCGCCGGCATGCTGACCGTCGACACGACCGATGGCATTCTGATGCTTGGCGCCTATGGCTGGGCATTCGTCAAGCCGTTGCGCAAGCTGTACTACAACCTGACGATCACGTTGATCTCGACCGCCGTGGCACTGTTGATCGGCGGGATCGAGGCGCTTGGCATCGCGGCACAGGTGCTGAGCCTGTCGGGGCCTTTCTGGCATTTCGTCGACACGCTCAACGACAATTTCGGCGCACTCGGTTACACCATCGTCGGAATCTTTATTGCTGGTTGGATCGTCTCGGCGTTGCTCTATAAAATCAAAGGCTACGACAGGGATGTCGCCGCCGTCTGACCGGCATGTCGCGCGGTGCGGCGCACCCTCATGCCGGCGCCGCGCAACTGCCCACGTCGGCTCTGTCGCTGCACGTATCTGTGGGTGATTTCGATGAAACGCATCAAGATTGGCCTCGTCGTGTTTCCCGGCTTCCAGCTTCTCGATATCGCCGGGCCGCGCGACGCGTTCGGCGAGGTCAAGGTGTTGAGCCGCGGCGAATGCGAGTACGAAATGCTCACAGTCGGCACGACGCGGGGCGCCGTGCAGTCGTCGAGCGGTATGACGGTCACGCCCGATCGCACGATCTTCGACGTCTGTCCCGAGTTCGATACGATTATCGTGCCCGGCGGGCTGGGCATTTTCGATGTGTTCGACGACCCGGCACTGAGCGAATGGCTGCGCCAGCAGTACCGGCGCGTGCGGCGGCTTTGCGCGATCTGCAACGGCCTGTTCGCGCTCGGGCCGGCAGGGCTGCTGGACAACCGCGTCGTGACGACGCACTGGATGGACGTACCGCGGCTTTCGGCTACTTTCCCGAAGGCGCGCATCGAGCCCGACCATATCTACGTGAGCGACGGCAGCATCTATACGACAGCCGGCGTAACGGCCGGCATCGACCTGTCGCTTGCGCTGATCGAGGAAGATTTCGGCAAGGCGATGGCGCTCGACGTTGCGAAGTACCTGATCGTGTACCTGCGCCGTGCGGGCGGCCAATCGCAATTCAGCCCGCTGCTCGAGTCGCAGGCGGCGCCCGGTTCGCAAACGCGCGCGCTGCAACACTACATTCTCGACAACCTGCAAGCGGAACATACGGTTGAATCGCTTGCGCAACGCGTGCACATGAGTTCGCGCAATCTCGCGCGGACTTTCATCAAGGAATGTGGCATGACGCCGATCACATTCCTGAGCAACGCGCGTATCGACGCTGCGCGGCGCTATCTGGAATCGACCGATCTGTCGCTACGCGAGATCGCGAAACAGTGCGGGTTCGATGGCACCGATGCATTGCGGCGCGTCTTTGCACGCCGCCTGCAGATCAACCCCAGTGAATATCGCGAGCGTTTTCGAACCGGCAACGCGACGCCGGCGGACGACACGGCACGCGAGGCGAAGCCCGCGTCGAAGAAGGCCGGGTCCGCTGCGCGAAGCGCATCGGCGTAAGCGCCGAGCCGGGTAAGTCACGCACGGCGGATCGGGTTCCGCACTCCGGCACCCGATCCGCCGAGACTTGCAGCTGGCCGTACCCGCGTCAGGCAGTCTTCTCCCGAGCAAACGGCAGCGAGTACGACCGTTTGCCCGTCGCTGCGAAAATCGCGTTAGCCACTGCGGGCCCGACCGGTGCGACGCCCGGTTCGCCGATACCGGTGGGCGCCTGCGCGGACTGCACGATGTGCACTTCGACCTTTGGCATTTCGTTCATGCGCAGCACCTGATAGCCGTCGAAGTTGTTCTGTTCGACGCGCCCGTCCTTCAACGTGATCGCGCCGTACAGCGCGGCGCCGAGGCCATAGCCGATGCCGCCTTCGATCTGCGCGGCGATCACGTCGGGGTTGATCGGCGTGCCGCAGTCGACCGCGCAGACCACACGGTCCACTTTAACCTTGCCGTCCTTGTCCACCGAGACTTCGGCCACCTGCGCGACGAAGGTGTGAAATGCCTCGGCCACCGCGATGCCGCGGCCCTTGCCCGGCGGCAGCGGCGTGTTGCTCCAGCCCGCTTTGCTTGCCGCCAGATCGAGCACGCCGCGCATGCGCGGCTGGTTGGCGAGCAGATTGCGCCGGAACGTGTACGGATCCTGGCCTGCCGCATGCGCCGCTTCGTCGATGAATGCCTCGACGGCATACGCGGTGTGCGAGCTGCCGACCACCCGCCACCACAGCACCGGTACGCCGGCGCGCGTGGTCGCAAGCTCGACCGACAGGTTCGGGATCGCGTAGGCGATGTTCGCCGCGCCTTCCACTGAAGTCGAATCGATACCGTTCTTCGCGAGACCGGAGAACGGTGTGTCCGCAACGATCGATTGGCCGACGATGCGGTGCTGCCAGCCCACCAGCTGGCCGTCGTTCGTCAATCCGGCTTCGAGTTTGTGAAAATAGGTCGGCCGGTACAAGCCGCCGTGAATATCGCATTCGCGGGTCCATTGCAGCTTCAGCGGCGTGCCGTTCGCGCCCAGCGCTTTGGCGATCGAGACCGCTTCGACGATGTAGTCCGAACCCGGATTCGCGCGCCGTCCGAAACTGCCGCCCGCATACAGCGTATGGATCTTCACCTGTTGCGGTTCGAGCCCCGCGGTGCGCGCGGCATTGGCCTGGTCGACGGTCTGGAACTGGTCGCCGGCCCAGATTTCGCAACTGTCGGCGGTCAGCTTGACGACTGCGTCGAGCGGCTCCATCGGCGCGTGCGCAAGGTACGGAAATTCATAGCTTGCGGAAATTTTGCGCGGCGCGCCGGCAATTGCTTTCGCGGCGTCGCCTTCGGTACGCGCCGGCAGGCCAGGCTGCTCGGCGAGCTTGCGATACTCGGCCATGATGGCGTCCGAGCTGCGCTTTTCCGCATGCGTGTCGTCCCATTCCACTTTCAGCGCGTCGCGACCCTGCTTCGCGGCCCAGAAGCTCTTCGCCACTACCGCGACGCCGCGCGGTATCTGCACGACCTCGACGACGCCGGGCACGGCCTTTGTCGCGCTCGCATCGAACGACCTGACCGTGCCGCCGAACTGCGGCGGACGCTGCACCAGCGCGACCAGCATGCCGGGGAACGTGACGTCGATGGTGAACTGCGCGGTGCCGTTGGTTTTCGGCGGCACATCGACGCGCGGCACACGCGTGCCGATCAGCCTGAAGTCTTTCGGATCCTTCAGCGTCACCTTTTCCGGCACCGGCAGCGCAGACGCCTGCGCCACCAGCGAGCCGTAGCTTGCGTGCCGGCCGCTCGCGTCGTGATAGACGACGCCGCGCTCGGTGCGCAGCGACGCAGCCGGCACCTGCCATTGCTGCGCGGCGGCCGAAACGAGCATCGCGCGGCCCTTCGCGCCGGCCTCGCGCAGCTGCGTCCACGAATTGGCCATCGCCGAGCTGCCGCCGGTACCCTGCATCTTGCCGAACGCGAGGTTCGCATAGCGCGTCGCATCGGCGGGCGCGCTTTCGACGCGCACGTTGGACCAGTCGGCATCGAGTTCTTCGGCGACGATCGTCGCAATGCCGGTGTAGGCACCCTGGCCCATCTCGACGTGCTTCGCGATGACGGTCACGCTGTTATCGGCGCCGATGCGCAGGAACGCATTGGGCGCAAACGTGCCGCTGCCGGCCGGCGTTTCCGCGGCAAGCGCGTGTTTGCCGAGGCCGCCCCATTCGAAGCCGATGGTCAGCGCGAGCGCGGCAGCAGTGCCGACGCCTTTCAGGAACGTGCGCCGTGCCGGGCGCTGTACATCCACGATATCGGTCGTCATCGTTCACCCCTGCATCGATTCGGCAGCCGTGTGGATCGCAGCGCGAATGCGCGTGTAGGTCGCACAGCGGCAGATGTTGCCGCTCATCGCGGCATCGATGTCCGCATCGGTGGGCGCGGGTTTTTCGGTGAGCAGCGCGGTGGCCGACATCACCTGGCCCGACTGGCAGTAGCCGCACTGCGGCACCTGATGTTTGACCCATGCGGCCTGGATCGCTTGCGCCTGTTTGCTGTGCAGCCCTTCGATGGTCGTGACGTGGCGACCGGCCACCGCCGACAGCGGCATCATGCACGAGCGGATCGGCTGGCCTTCGAGATGTACCGTGCAAGCGCCGCATTGCGCCATGCCGCAGCCGAACTTCGTGCCGTGCAGGCCGGCTACTTCGCGAATCGCCCATAACAGCGGCATGTTGGGATCGGCGTCCAGCGTGGTGGACTTGCCATTGAGTATCAACGTGGTCGACATCGACTGCTCCGTGGAGAGGATGGTTTTGTGGTTGTGCGTTTGCGCATGCTTGGCGCAGGGCAGCGCTGCCGGCTAGCTGCCGTCAGCGGCGCATGTTCCGCGTGGCGCGGATGCGCAATACATTGCCGGGCGTCTGGGTTGGTGTCCGCGAGTGAGGCCGGACGCGGCGGCGGCAACGTGCCAGAGTTTCGCCGAAAAAGCGCGGATAAGGGTTGTTCGAAACTCCTGAAAACTTGCCTAATCCTGTTTGATCATCTGGTCATCACGATGAATGATGACCGGCGGACGGCCGCACAATGCGCAATGCATTCAGACGCGAGGATGGCGATGCGCGCGGCGCGCGGCGCGCGGCGCGCGGCGGTCGTGCGCGAGGCGGCTTTCTTTTTAGCCGACCGCTTTCGACGGCAGGGTTCACGGCTCATTGAACACATTGAAAGGAGGCGGCCGAATTGACGTCGCCACCTTTGTATTCGGGCCATTCCGGATAGTCGCACAATGGTCGCGTGCGGCCGGGCACCCCTGCCGTGTCGGTGGTCACTTGTCCGACGGGTGCCACGCCATCCTCTGCCCATTGCTCGAGGGCAGTCAGCGAGTCCCAGGTGGCATTGAATACGCTGCTTGCTGCGTGGCCCATGCCGGGGATCTCGTAGTAGCGCACGAACGTGCTGACCTGATCGACGCCCATTTGCGATTGAAGTCGCTGATAGTACTGCTCAGTCGCGCGCGTGCTCACCAGCACGTCGACCAGCCCATGTACGAGCAGCAGCTTTCCGCCGCGCGCCTTGAAGGCGGAAATATCCGTAGAGGTATCGAGTTGCGAACTGAGCGCACTGATACGGCCGGCCCAAACGCCGGGTTGCTCCGGGTCGAGCGATAGCGAATCGAAGCCAGGATCGCGCGTGACCGAATACTTGAGCCACTGGTCGGTCAAGACACTGATGTAGGGCGCTGTCGCCGGCATCGTCTGAGCCGGCTGCGAGGTGCCGAACGCAAGGAACGTGACCTCGGGCTCGACCGGCGAAGTGCGGGTCGTGATACCGAGGTCGGCTCCCCAGACGTTGTAGCCGGGATATTGCGTCTCGCCGCTCGCAAGCGGAAAGCGGAAACGGGTGGGCGTGTTGATCGTCTGCAACGCGCCGATCTGCGCATCGGACAGGCAATTGTCGCCGGTGTCCGCGCCATTGGCGCAGCGCAGCGGAGCACCGTTGAGGACGGCGGTTGCCGGATCGAACTGCGCATTGCACTGCTGCTGATTGCTGATCAAGCCGTCGGCAACGCCGTCGAGCGCATCGCATGCCTCGATGGCGGCGTCATACAGGGATGCCCGTTTGCCGACGGAGAGATAGGCGCCCGGCTGCGCGAGCGCCCGGCTCATGCGATGTCCGCCGAGCAGCGCAGCCGCATCGTCCCAAGCCGGATACCACGCGATGGCGCCGTCCCAGTCGGACGGCCAGCGCTGAATAGCTGCAAGGGCTTCGCGGCCGCCCGTCGAGCCCCCCGCGAAGTAGGCCTTGCTGGGCATGCTTGCATAGCGTGCCTTGACGATCGCGAGCGCCGCGTCATGCGTTTTCTTGATCGCGTCCCCGCCAAAATTCGCCAGCGCTTCGTCGTTCAATCCGAAGCGTCCGTCCTGAGACCCGAGTGCGTTAGCCTGATGACCCGAGTCGCTCGCGAAAGTCGCATAGCCACGACCGAGCGGCGTGAGTTTGTCGGTCGGACCATTGGGCACGTTGCCTGTCACATCGGGGATGCTGCCATCGAAGCCGCCGCCGCCGAGCATCACGACCTTGCGGTTCCATTGCGCAGGCAGCGCGACCTCGAAGCGGATATCGGGTGCCGTCTGATCGACGGGGGCAATCTGGCCCGTCACCGCGCAGTATTCAGGCAATTGAGCGGCGCCTGTTCCGCTGGCGGCGATGGTTTTCGCCGCAGTCACCGTTGCTCCCGAGGTAGGCAACCCGATCGACGAAGCAGGCACTGCGAGGCCAGCGAGCTGTTCGCACGCCACACCTGCCGTCGCCGGCGAAGAAGCGCTGCCGGAAGCGCTGTCGCCGTCCCCGCCGCAACCCGCGAGGACCGAAACGATTGCCAGACAAGCCACGCACGCAACCTGCGGACGACCGGGGGGTTTCGCTGCCATGATGTCTCCGTTCTTCGTTCTGGCGGTATTCGACCGGCTTTTTGAAGAGAGGCCGCGACGCGCAGCCTTTCTAGAGATATTCGACGTTGCCGTCGACGCTGATCGCTTGTCCCGAGATGTGCTGACCCGCCGGCGACGCGAGGAACAGTGTCATCGCCGCGATATCGTCGGCCGTGACCATCCGGCGAAGCGAAATCTTGCGAAGGTATTCGTCCTTCATCGCCTCGAAGGTGACGCCTGTCGATGCGGCGCGGGCGGCAATCACGCGGTCCATGCGCTCGCCCTGCACGACGCCGGGCAGGATCGCATTGACGCGGATGTTGCCTGGTCCGAGCTCGATCGCAAGCGATTTCACGAGCCCGACAATGGCCCACTTGGTGGCCGCATACGGCGTGCGAAACGCGTAGCCGAGGCGCCCGGCAACCGACGACATCGCAATGATGCTGGCGCAATCCGACGTTTCCTTCAGGACCGGAACGGCCTTGCGCAGAAAGTAATACTGGCTGTTGAGGTTCGTCGAGATGGTGCGGTCCCATTCATCCGGACTGATCGCCTCGACCTCGCCCGTGGGCCCCGCGATGCCCGCGTTATTGACGAGAACATCGAGTCCGCCAAGTCTCGTGCGGGCGTCGTCGATCAGGTCGTCGACTTGCTGGCGGTTGCCCACGTCGGCCACGCCGGCGTGAAGTTCCGGATTGCGCTCTTTGGCCCGCTCGATCGCCGACGCGTCGACGTCGCAGATATAGACGTGAGCGTCGGCCTCGAGAAACGCGTCTGCGATCGCCGCCCCGATACCGGATGCCGCACCCGAAACCAATACGCGCAGCCCAGGTCGCGGCTTCAGGCGTTCAAGAACGTTCATAGGGTATCCTTATCAAATAGCCAGTCGAAATCATCGCGTGGCAATCGCGGTCCGGCGAGAATGTGCCGGGCAGAGCAGCCCGGCGAATCGACCTTCGATGTTTTATTGGACTGCGGCCATTCGCCCCGCTGCGGGCCGCTCTTCAGCGCGAATGGCCCGCGCGAGAAGCGGCACGAGGCCCAGGCCGACGACGGACGCCGCAACGATGACGTGAAAGCCTGAATCGCTTCTTTTGCTGAGCGTCTCCGCCAGACCGAACAGGTAAGGACCGGCGAATCCGCCCAGCAAACCGACTGTGTTGATGAAGGCGAGGCCGGCGGCGGCCTGGACACCCTGAAGTCGCTTCATCGCAACTGCCCAATACGATGGCAGAATGCCACCCGCGAAGAAGCCCGTTGTGCCAAGAAGAATGATTTGAACCGCCTGGCTTCCGGTCGCGATAAACGCGCAGCCGCTAATGACGAGGCCTGCAGTCAGGCTGCCGAGAAATGCGCAGTCGTTGCTCATGCGACGGTGAATGCGCGGAAGCGCGAGCACTCCGGCCAGGAAGCCAAAACCCACGCTGCTTGACAGCAGACCGACGAGCAGTGGCGACGTCACATGCATCTGGGCGACGATAGCGGGCGTGAAAAAGTACAGACCAACGAATGCGACCTGATTCAGGAAGTAAATCAGACTGATGAGGATCGTGGTGGGCCGCCTGATTGCAGCGAGCCAGTCTGCCGAGAACAGTTCCGCATGGCCATGGGTGTCGATGACCGCGTGCGATTCGAGGGCTTGCGCTTCCTGCGCCGTTAGCCATGCGACAGAAGCGGGCCGGTCCGGAAGCTTGAAATAAAGGACGATGCCCGCCACGATGGTCGGCACGCCCTCCAGCAGAAACATCCATTGCCACCCGCGCAAACCGCCGGCGCCGCCCAGTTGCATAAGCGCCGCGCCAAGCGGATTACCGACGATGAGTGCGATAGACGGGGCCGTGTAAATCCAGCCGACGGCGACAGCACGATCTATCGGCGCGAACCAGAGAGTCACCATGTACATAAGCGCCGGGAACAGTCCGGCCTCGGCAACCCCGAGCAGAACGCGAAGGATGTAGAACGACCACTCTCCTTGCACGAACATCATCGCTGTCGACAACACGCCCCAGCTCACGGCAATGCGAGCGATCCATCTGCGCGGTCCGACCCGATGTGCGGCCAGATTGCTCGGAACTTCGAGCAGCGCGTAGCCGATAAAGAAAATGCCCGCTCCGAGGCCATACGCGGCGGCACTGATGCCGAGATCCGCGGCAAGCGCGGCTTTGGCGAGCGCGACATTCGTGCGGTCGATGAACGACAGGAAATAGATCGCGCACATCAACGGGATGAGCCTTGCCATCGCCTTGCGCGTGGCAAGACGATGAGTGACGCTCGTGCCTTCGTCAACGGTAGTGGCATTCATAACGTCTCCGGAAATGCTCGCTCACGGCGAGACTTTGTCGCGTCCCTTCAGCCCGAGTATTTCGCGCGCGTCTGCCGGTGTTGCAATGTCGAACGACAGCTCTTCGAGAATCCGGCGGATTTTCCGGACCTGCTCGGCGTTCGTCTTTGCCTTCACGCCCCTCGACAGGTAGACGCTGTCTTCCAGTCCGACGCGAACGTTGCCGCCCATGATCGCGCCCATGGTCACGAGGGACATCTGGTGTCGACCGGCGCCGAGAACCGAGAACTGATACTGATCGCGGCCGAACAGACGGTCGGCCGTCGAGCGCATCACATTGAGGTTCTCCGGGTCGGGGCCTATGCCGCCGAGAATGCCGACTACGGACTGGATAAAGAACGGCGGCCTGATCAGTCCGATATCGACGAAATGGGCCAAATTGTAGAGGTGCCCCACGTCGTAACACTCGAATTCGAAGCGGGTACCGTACTCGCCGAACTCGGTCAGGATGTTTTTGATGTCGCGAAAGGTGTTACGGAAGATCATGTCCTCCATGCCTTCGACGTACTCCTTCTCCCAGTCGAATCGCCACGACGGCATCCTGGCCGCGATAGGGTGCAGCGAAAAATTCATCGAGCCCATGTTGAGCGAGCACATCTCGGGCTTCGCGACGCGTGCATAGGCCAATCGTTCATCGAGTGTCATGCGCGTGCTGCCGCCGGTCGAGATATTGATGACCGCGTCGGTCTGCGCGGCAATCGCCGGAACGAACTGCCTGAACACGTCAGGCGAGGGCGTCGGCCGGCCGTCGTCGGGATCGCGTGCGTGCAGATGCAGGATTGCCGCGCCGGCCTGCGCCGCTTCAATCGCTTGAGCCTGAATGTCCGCAGGGGTGAGCGGCAGGTACTCCGACATCGACGGAACATGCGCGGACCCTGTGACCGCACACGTAATGATGACCTTACGATTTGCGTTGCTCATTCTTTAGCGCGCCGCGAGGGCGCCCATGTCTCCGATATGTTTGCGGGGCCGCCGTTCAGCACGGAGCCCGCATCTTGTTGTACCGATGATAGTTAGATACGATCTGCCCCGTAAGGTCGTTTCCGGACAGAGTGATGTCCCTGGAGGACATCCGGAGGAGGCATGTTGTCTTCGAAATTTCCGTTGCTGAACGAGCGCATTTATGCGCCATATAAGATCGCGGCACTGGTCGAGGTTCTCGCGGAACAGGGCATTAGCGCAGAGGAGAGCCTGAAGGGAAGCGGCGTGGCGCCGAGCCAGATTTACGACGCATCGTTCCTGACGTCGGTACGTCAGTACGCTGCTGTCTGCAGCAATGCGGTCAATCTCTCATCGAGCGCTGCGACGCCTTTCATGACTGGTTCGCGTCTCCATCTCGCGGCGTACGGCATGTATGGATACGCGCTGATGTCTTGCCTTTCGCTGCGCGATTACTTCCGGCTTGGCGTGAAATACCATCGCCTCGCAACGCCGACGTTGACGATCGAATGGACCGAGTATCCGGACAGCTCCGTCTGGACGTTTCCCGATGCGTTCGCTTCCAACCTTCCGCACGACGTTCAGCGGTTTCTGCTCGAGCAGCAATACACACAGCACGTCACGCACTTGCAAGACGTTGCAGGAAGAAGCTGCCCGCCGGTCCTCGCGCGCTTCTCCTATCCGGCGCCACCGCACGCGAATATTTATCCCGAGTATCTCGGCTGCCCTTGTGAATTCGACGCGCAGCAGTGCGAGCTCATCTATGACAGCGCGATACTCGAATTCAGGCCGCAGCTCGCGCACCGGCATTCGGCGGCACTGCTTCAGGAAACGTGTGACCGGCTGATCGGGCAAGCCAAGACATCGTTCGGCGTCTCCGGCGAGGTGTATCAGGAATTGATGCGCAAACCCGGCGAATTTCCCGATATGGAAACGGTCGCCGCCGTCCTGAAGATGACGAGCAGAACGCTGCGCCGGCGGCTCGACGCGGAAGGCACGTCCTTTCTTGCCATCGTCGACGACGTGCGCTGCTCGTTGGCAACCGAATACCTGAAGACGACGAAGATGAGCACGGAAGACGTTGCCATGCTCGTGGGCTTCAGCGACACGGCCAATTTCCGCAGGGCACTGAAGCGCTGGACAGGAAAGGGACCCGGCGGAATCCGGCAGCAATAAGCCCGATCTTTTTTGTTTTGCGAACCGGTATGTGCATACGCTAGCGTCATGGACGGTCGCTATCATGGCGGCTCGCTGTTGCGTTCATAACCTGCCTCGCCTTATCCGCGATATTCCGATGACAATAACAGTCAGTTTTCCTGCCGAAATCCGCGACTGGATCGCTCACAATCTGACGCGCGGCGTGGCGCCGTCGGCGATCGTCCAGGAACTGGTCGGCCGAAACAACCCGCTCGAGCTTGCATCGGCGATGGTCGATGCGGTGTCGTCGGCGTTCATGTATGGCATGCCATTGCCTGGCGGCACGATAGAGGTCGGCGCGCCGCCATTGACGTACCAGCCGGAGGCGTTGCGCATACCAGACGGCCCGTTGATTCCGCTCGGCGAACGCACGGCGCGGGTCGTCGCGCGCATGCAGCGGCCAGCCGCGGTCCAGCTCGCCAATTTTCTCGGCGCGAACGAATGCGAGCAGTTGATTGCACTCGCGCGACCGCGTCTGGACCGCTCGACTGTGGTCGATCCGGTGACCGGCCGTCATGTCGTGGCCGGGCATCGCAGCAGCCACGGCATGTTCTTTCGCCTCGGCGAAACGCCGTTGATCTCGCGCCTCGAAGCGCGTATCGCGGAACTTACCGGGCTGCCGGTCGAAAATGGCGAAGGCCTGCAACTGCTGCATTACGAAGCCGGCGCCGAATCGACGCCGCACGTCGACTATCTGGTCGCGAACAACACGTCGAACATCGAGTCGATCGCACGCAGCGGCCAACGCGTGGGTACTCTGTTGATGTACCTCAACGATGTCGATAGCGGCGGCGGAGAAACGGTCTTCCCGCATCTCGGCTGGTCGATCACGCCACGGCGCGGTGACGCACTGTATTTCGAATACGGCAACCGCTTCGGTCTGTCCGACCCGAGTTCGCTGCACGCGAGCACGCCGTTGCGCGCAGGCGAGAAGTGGGTTGCCACGAAATGGATTCGTACGCGTCGCTTCGTGCCGCGTCAGAATGCGTAAGTGGCCGCGGCCGGCGGCAGGTCAGCGCTGGAATACCTCGTCGGCAACCCAGCCATCCGCTGTCAGGTGCACGCCTTCGCGCAACTGCATCGTGCCCGCGCCCTCGATCACGCGTTTGATCATCGGGAACACGCGCTGCGCGTCGGCGTCCTTCGCCCACGGCGCCGGATCGATCCTGTACGTGTAGACCACCGACGTCACGGTCTTGCCGTTCAGTTGCATCGGTTTTTCCCAACCCACCACCTTGTCGAGCGTGAGAGTCGCGGCGCAGAAGTCTGCCGGATGCGTGACGCGCGACGTCGCCGTTGCGACCACTTCGGGCATGTGCAGATAGTACTTCTGACCTTCGTGCGTCAACTGATACTGTCGCGCCATCGCAGTGATCTTCTTGCCGTCCGTGTCGGCACGCTCGACCTGCATGTCCTTGCCCGTCACGAGCGCGAGTTTTTCGAGCACGGGCATCTGGATCGCGTCGCGCGTGCCGCTGGCACGATCGTCGGTCGTCACGTAGATCGGCCAGTCGTATTTGGCGAGACACAGATGGCCGTGCTGCGCGAGGAAGCCATTGACGGCGGCGGTGAAATTCTCGCGACTGGCATCCTGGCTGCTGTCATGGCAGCCGGCGAACAGCGTCAGGGCGATCAGGGACAGCGCGCCGCCAGCAAGGCGGGCAACGGTAGAACGTCGCATCATGGTCTATGTTGCTCAGGTTGGGTCGTTTATGGATTGAGTCGTCGCTTGCGTAGTGCCCGGCTTCATCGCTCCGGTGCGCGCAGCGATATGTGCGGGATCGATGGTCCGACTTGCAACGCGCGGCCCGGCCTTGGGCCGCGCGTCGTTCGTGCGTCGATCTTCTTTAGTTGACGCAGGCGCCGCTCGTCGGTGGCGTGGCGGGCGGTTGATAGCCGTCCGTCAGCGTGTTCAGGAAGCAGATCACGTCGGCGATATTCTGCGGCGTCATCTGCGGCGCAGAATGGACTGCGCGCGGCAGCGCACCGTCCGCCGCGGTCGTGCCGCCCGCATCGGTCTGCCCCTGGCCGAGCGGCAACTCTTCGTCGATATTGCCCTGGAACTGCGCGGGCAAATCGTTGAAACGCGCGACCGTGGCGCCCGACGCGGCCTGCGGGAACAGCGCGAACGACGGGTTTTGAATCATTTGGCTGGTGTCGCCGCCCGTGCCCGGATACCAGTATTCCGGGTTCGTGTCGCGCGTGTTGTAGAAGTTCAGCACCTGCGCGAGCGAGTGGAATACGCCGTTGTGAAAAAACGCCGTGCGCGTCGAGACGTTGCGCAGCGTCGGCACCTTGAAACGGCCGCAGTACGGATCAGGAACATTCACGCCGGTGAACTGATCCGGACCGTTGCCGCTGTTCGCGGTGCCGGGCGGGTGAATCGTCGCGAGCGGACCGCACAGGCCCATGTCGTAGTACGCGGTATCCGTGTTGCTCGGGATCGGGTCCGGATTGCCGGGAATTTGCGCATCGTTGCGCGGCGCGCCGATCGCCTGATACGTAAAGTCCGTCATCAGCCCGACCGAGCCGTTGAAGTTCGCTCCGCCGTAATGGCAAGCCACGCATCCCGCGCCGTTGTCCGTGTTGTTGAAGAGCGCGAGTCCGCGCAGTTCCGCTGCCGTCAGCGTGCCGCCGATCTTGTTGCCCAGATACAGGTCGAACTTGCTCGTGTACGGCTCGAAGCTCGGATCTTCTTCCTGAAATGCCTTCAGCGCCAGCCCGATGTCGGCGAACGCGGTATCCGTATTCGAGAACACGCCTGCGCCGTACGCTTGCTGGAACAGCGCCGCATAGGACGCGCTTTGTACGGCCTGCACCACATTCGCCGCGGACGCGTTGTTCATTTCAAGCGGATTGAGAAGCGGCAGCGACACCTGACTCGCGAGCGTCGTCGCACGGCCGTCCCACATGAAGCCACCGCCTGGCGCATTCTGCGTGAGGCCGTCGGGGTTCGCCGCGACGTCGTCGTATGGCGGCGTCATCGATTTGTAGCGCAGCGAAGGCACCGCGCGCTGGCCGGCCACCGAGGGATCCGAGCCGAGTTGTACGGACAGGCTGTTGGGCGGTCCGTACGCGAATTGAGGGCTATGGCAGGTCGCGCAGGACATGTTCTTGCCGCGCGACAGGTTCTGGTCGAAGAATAGTTGCTTGCCGACCTGGGCAGCCGCGCTCAGCTTGACCTGCTGCGTCGTGCCTCCGCCGGACCCGGACGACCCGCCCGACGAGGTCTGCGACGAATCTCCGCTGCCGCCGCCACACGCCGCCAGCATCAATAAGAGCGCACCCGTGAGCGTGCCGACATAAAGCTTGCGCATATCGATTCCTTGCTGGTCCGCCTTTTTATCGACGCCGTTTGGAAACGGCATTCGAAAGCAGACGCAGATGGGATGTCACACGATGCAACGGGCAGGCCGCGCATTACGCGGCCTGCCATGCATCGACTGGTATTGAGGAAGGAACAGTTTCGGCGGCGGGGCACAGCGATGCGCGTCCCCGCCGCTCCGTCTGCATCGCTTACTTCTGCGTCCAGGCGTTGGTCTGGTTCGCGTCCGGACCGACCTGAGCGGTAGCGAGCGACGTGCCGCTCACGTCACCCGGGTTGAGGCGCTGCGTGTACGCTGCCGGAATGACATAGGCGTGGTTCATCGGGCGCACCGAATCGAAGTGCGTATCCGCGCTGCTGGCGAATTCCGGCAGGTTCAGGATGTTCTGAGCGATGAACGATTCCGTGTACTTCGCGCGGGCCAGGTACGTGGCCGGTTGCTGCGGATCGGCAATCTGGAACATGTCCTGCAACGTGCGCACGAGCGAGAAGTGGCTGTACGAATCGCTGTCCGTGACTCCCTGCGTCGCGGTCTGCTGGTTCGTCAGCATGCCGAAGATCGAATTGCCGTGGCCGAAGTTGCCGTTGCCGTACTTGAACAGCGGCGCCGCCACCGGGGAGAACGTGCCGTCCGCGTTCTGTTGCAGCGGCTGGTCGCCGCTCGTCTTCGACGTATTCCAGCCGCAGCACGAGGTGCTGGAGCCGCCGCCTTCGTCGAACATGACGACGATCGCGACCTTGCGCTGACGGTTCGTCCACAGCGGCGATGCCTGGATCTTGTCGACGATCAGCTTGACGTACGCGTCGCCGCGCTGGATCAGATTGGTGTTCTTGCACGAGGTATCGTTACCTACGCCGTGCATGTCGTCGCACTGGTCCGGCATGATGAAGTTGATATTGCCGACATCGCCGGTCGCAAGGTCGGTGCTCAACTGGTCGTAGTTGTAGCCGGTCGGGATCGTGTAGGCGGTCGACTTGGCCCAGTCCGCAGCGGTGTATTGCGTGCCGAATACCGTGCGGTTATCGGCGTAGAACTCGGGCAGATTGCGCGTCGTCTGATAGGCCATGCCCGGATGGTGCTTCGTCTTGTAGAGGCCGTTCGGAACCGCGAACGCCGTCCCCACCGAGCCCGGACCCGTGTAGGTGTCGGACACCGCCGCATCGGCAATGCTGTCCGAGCGCGGATCCTGCCCCGGGTTCATCGATTCGCTATACGTGCGCCAGTTCATGCCAGCCTGCGAAATCAACGTGAACAGGCTTGGCGCCGAGACGTTGTGGTTCGCAGCCGTACCGACGTTACAGGTGGTGGTGCCGACGTTCGAAAGGTGCGCGGTGTCGAGCGGCGGGGTGATGCCCGTCGTCGCAACGAGCGGCGCGCCGTCCGATGCCGTGCCGCCCGGGAACAGGGCGTCCGTCGGCGCATTGTTCACGCCGCTGCCCGGCGCGCCGGCGCCGCAACCCCACCAGTTGTCGTCCGTGATACCCCAGTCGTCCGCGCCGCCGAGTGCCGTGTAGTTCGGCTCGCTCGGGTTGCCGGTTGCGTAGTAGGTGGTGAAGTTGTTGTTGGCAGCGAGCAGCGCGTTGATGTTCGGTGCGAACTGCGAACCGAGAATCGTGTTCGTGCTCTTGTTCTCCAGCATCACGATAAAGATGTTGTCGTAGCGCGGAATGCCTTCGATGTTGAACGCGGCCTGCTGCGACTGTGCGAACGTGATCTGCGTTTGCCGTTTCGCGGGTACAACGGCGGTGGCGGTGCTTACGTTCGTGAGGCCGACCAGCGACGGATCGCCGCCCGGCACGGCGAGGTTATCGGGGTACAGGTCGTGGCGATCGAACTTGGTCGTCGCGTACGTGTAGCGGTTCGCCAGCTGATTGTCTTCGAACAGAATGGATTGCTGCGCGGCGCCCGACAACGCGTTCACATCGCCGAGCACGTTCGATGCGGTCACTGCCACCGACGATGCACCCAATGCCGGTGCGCTCATGCGCGAGGCCAGGTTGCTTTTCTCGGTCGCGTAGCTGGTGCCGTTTGCTTCGACGAGACGCTGCACTTCGCTCGACATCGGGCTGATCACGACGCCGGTTGCGCCCTGATCGGCGATCTGCGCAGACGATGCGCGTAGAATCATATGGCTGGCGACGGTCTGGCCGTTCGCGGTGTTTTTAGCCTTGGTGCTGACGTCGGCGATCAACTGGCCGGTGCCGGTGGTCTTCAGCGTGAAGCGGCCATTCGCGTCTGTCGTCGCGGATGCCGAATCGCATGCGCCGTCGCCGTTCGCGTCGAGGCACACGGTAGCGCCGCTGTAATAGCCCGCCTTGATGGTCGGGTTGCCGGTCGTATTGCCGGGAACATAGCCCGCGGCTACGACGACGCCCGATAGCGTCTGCCCTTGCTGCGTGCTGCCTGCGGACGTCGACGGACTATCGTCGCCGCCACCGCACGCGGTCAACATGCATGCGGACGCGATCGAGGTTAGAAGAAAAATATTACGAGGTTTAGTCATGACCGACATGTGGGAGCCCCTGGGGATAGTTGCGTTGCTACTTCTTGTGCTCTTTTGAACGCTGGACCTGCTACCGGCGGGGTCGGATTATCGGGGTGCAAAATTAACATTTTGTGAAAAACTACATTCACAAGTGTTTTCAATTCTTTCGATGAGCCTTTAATCGATTTCCTTTCAATTGTATTTATATGAAAAGGAATGCTGATAATCGGGCGTTCGTTCCAGGCGCTGAAGATGCGGCTCTCGATGGCCGGCAATGGGTGTTGACGGGGGAACAGCCTCCAGCCCAGGATTGCGGCCGGACGATATGACGTTTGATTCGGGGAACCGCTTCAGAAGGCCTGACGAACGAACGTTCTCTGGATTGTTGTCACTACACTGTAATACGTTAGTTGTTATATCGTATGTTTGTGTAAATGAAATATTGAAAAATGTTTTGGATCAGATCGATGCCCGTTTCTCGATGCCAGCGGGTCAACGGGCGGCCGCCGTAAGTTTGACCCGGTATCGAAACAGCGACGATGTGGCGCGCATGGCGCTCTGAAGAACTGGATCGGTTCATCGTATTCGGCTGGTTTAGGGGGCCGAGTTTTTTTCACCGGCGCCTTCGGCGCCGGTATTTTTTCGATGCCCGATCCGGATGACCCGCCGCGCAGCGAGGCGAGGGGCCGGGCTGGGTTCTTTACGCCGTTACGCGGCGAGTTTGCGAAGCAGAAGGTGCTCCGTTAATCGACGCGGCGCGAGCCTCGATGACTCGGGCCACGTCCTGCTTGAGCAGGTAGATCGAGACGACGAGCAAAACAAGGTCTTTCAAAAGGAAGGCCGACACGATTGTCATCGCGGGAAACCCTCCTGCCGCAGATTCCCAAGCGCCTGGAGCGAATGGGAAAATCGAAAACGTGGCGATGAAGCTGAACGTGGAACCGAGGGCACCCAGCACGCCCAGTTTCTTGTTCCAGTACCCAAGGAACAGTAACGAGCCGAAGGTCCATTCCGCGGTTCCGAGCAAGACGCTCGTGCCGCCGACGCCCAGCACCGGAATCATCCAGAAGATAAGCGGGCCGTGCGTGATCAGTGGAACCAGCCCCGTGATTTCGGCGTTGAACCATTTGTCGTAGCCGAACCAAGCGAAGATGACCACCATCGCGGCGCGCAGCAAATGGTAGTCGAGGTCGTGCTTCAAAAGACCCGAACGGCCCAGTATGTCGACAAGGTAATTCATGATTTTCTCCATTTGGGAACAGTGAGCCCTCCGGCGCCGGTATCGGCCCGAAGCGCAGAGGTCTGAATGCGTACCGTTAAAAGCGCTTTTCAACGGTTCGCTTTCGTCAGTGGAAGCAGTATGTCCGTCAGGCGCGGTGCTTTTAATACTCAATCGGATCGGAAAATTGCCTGAAAGCATCAGGCGGCCGGCGCAGTAGCCGGGCAGACCGACGGGTTGTGCCGCCGCCTTGACTGCCTGGCCGGATCGCAACCACGAAGCCGCACATCAGTTCCGGCGTCCCGCGCAAAACATCTGGACGCCCGGTCATTTCCCGATCCGAATGGGATGCCGATACTAGGACTCACGCAATTCAGCAATAAAGACCGGTGAGGCGCTCATCGAGCGCCGAAGATGCGACGCTGCACAACCAGGCACACGCGAATTGCTGCCCTCGTCCTTCAGGAGTTCCTTATGTCCGCTGCTGATTCCGCTCTCGCACCTGTTGCAGACTTCGCCGCCGTCAAGGTTCGCCAACAGGCAGCATGGTCGACGGGCGATTACGCCGTCGTGGGCACCACGCTGCAGATCGTTGGCGAAAACCTTTGTGAGGCGCTCGATGTGCGCGCCGGCAGCCGCGTGCTTGACGTTGCCGCCGGCAATGGCAATGCGACGCTCGCCGCCGCGCGCCGCTGGTGCGACGTCACGTCGACTGACTACGTCGCCTCGCTGCTGGATTCGGGCCGCGCGCGTGCACGAGCCGAGGGGCTCTCCGTACAGTTCGAGGTAGCGGACGCGGAAGCGTTGCCATACGGCGATGCTTCATTCGACATCGTGATGTCGACCTTCGGTGTGATGTTCACGCCCGACCAGCAAAAGGCAGCAGCCGAGCTCGCGCGTGTTTGCAGGCCAGGCGGCCGGGTCGGCCTCGCGAACTGGACGCCCGAGAGTTTCATCGGGCAGGTATTCAAGCTGATCGGCAAGTACATTCCGCCGCCGGCAGGCGTGAAGTCGCCGGCACTCTGGGGCACGAAGGCGCGCCTCGAAGAGCTGTTCGACGGCAGTGCCCGTACGATCACGACGATCAATCGCCATTTCACGTTCCGCTATCGATCGCCGGCGCATTTCATCGAGGTCTTCCGCACGTTCTATGGCCCGATGAACAAGGCCTTCGCCGCGCTCGAAGGCGAATCGCAGGCGGCATTCGTCGCCGATCTGACGGCACTGATCGAAAGCCGGAACCGGTCGAACGACGCGACGCTCGTGCTGCCGAGCGAGTATCTCGAAGTCGTGGTGGAACGCCTGTGAATGGCTCGCTGTGCGATAACGCAGCGGCGCGTTGCGCGGACACTAACGGTAGTTCACGAAGTTGATGATGTCGTTGAGGAACCACGGCAGAATCAATTGCGTATCCGGGAAACTGGTGCCCACGCTGAGCCTCGGCGGCTTCGGCGCGGCGTAAGCAGATATCGCCGCGTCGGGTGCGCGCAGCGTGGTCGAGTGCGTGTTGCCTGTTTCCGGCGACGCGACCGGGTTTGTCGTGGGCGGCGGCCGTGTCGACGCGCAGCCGTTGACGAGCGCGATCACGACGACGGCGTAGCCCGCAGTCGTTGAAGTCCGCACGCCCGCCCCGAAGGGTCGGCGCCGATTCGTGGCGATTTTCAAGCCGCTAGGCCCCGATCTTGTAAGGGCGCGTCATGACCTCGAGAAAATGTCCATCGGGATCGTCGAAATACATTCCGCGGCCGCCGTTGTGCAGATAGGTTTCGCCGGCGCGCTGTTTGCCGGGGTCGGCCCAGTATGGAAGTCCTCTATCGCGAATACGGGCGAAGACGCGGTCGAATTCGTCCTCGCTGACCAGAAACGCATAGTGCTGCATCGAGATTGCGCCGTCGCGTTCGAAGAAGTCGAGCGACACGCCATTATCGAGTTGAACAACAAGCATCTGGCCGAACTCGACCGGATCTGGAAGCGCCAGGATGTCCATCAGGAATCGAGTCGAGTTCCGCTTGTCGCTGCACCAGACAATCGTATGATTTAGCTGGACGCCCATGTTGTCACCCTCACTGAATGTGGCGTTGAGTGCTGCGTCGCCATCATTCAACATAGTCGAGGTCTGACGGCATTCAAGTAAATCCGCCCTCCGTCCAGATCCCTGATGAAAGCCGCTCACCCGTCCGTCGAGACCGTCACCGCTTCCCATGCGCGGATTTCGTCTCCTAGTGCCGACAACCTGTCTCGCACGAGTCCGAGTGCATCGCTGCCGAGCAACAGGTGGGCGGGTGGACGGTCCGCGGCAATCGCTGTGAGCATCGCGAGCGCCGCTTTCCGCGGATCCCCCGGTTGCCTGCCGTTTTTCTCCTCGCGCGCCTTGCGGATAGGATCGAAGATCGCGTCGTAGTCGGGAATCGAGCGAGGCGTTCGAGTCATCGAGCGGCCAGCCCAATCGGTGCGGAACGAACCCGGCGCAACGGCTGTTACGGCGATGCCGAAAGGGCCGACTTCCTTGCCGAGCGTTTCGGAGATCCCGACAAGCGCGAATTTGCTCCCGCAGTAGTAAGCGATCCCAGGCATGGTGATATGACCGCCCATCGATGCCACGTTCAGGATGTGGCCGCGTCGACGCTTGCGCATGAAGGGCAAGACCGCCTTCATCATCGCGACTGCGCCGAATACGTTGACATCGAACTGCCGCCGCATTTCCGATAGCGGCGATTCTTCCATGATGCCTTCGTGACCATAACCTGCGTTGTTGACCAGCACGTCGACAGGTCCCACGCTCGCCTCGATTTCCGACACGATACCGTCGATGCTGTCGAAATCGGTCACATCGAGTACACGTGCAAAAGCAGCCGCTGACAGCGACTCGAAATCGCGTTTGGCCTGTGCACTCCTTACCGTACCGACCACCGTATGCCCGACAGCTAGCGCTTCCTTCGCGAGCGCGAGGCCAAAGCCGCTGCTGACGCCTGTAATGAGCAGAATTTTGCTGGATGCCACTGAAGCTTCTCCCGAATGTTGTTTCGAGAGTGCATACTAGTCTGCACACCGAACGCAAATAAGCCAGATTTCGCTGAATTTATTGCCTAAAACTATGAGCATGAAGCGCATGTCCACTGATCATTCCGCGCCGGCATCTCGCAGCCAGAAGCGCATGGTCGCGTTGCTGCACGCATTGGCGCCCGATGAGGGCTACAACCTGACGGCACTGCCGAGCGTGCGGATCCTGCGGTCGAACCGGGCGCTGTCGCGCACGCCGGTTCTCTACGATCCGGGCATCGTGATCGTCTGCCAGGGCCGCAAGCGCGGCTACTTCGGCGATCAGCTCTATCTGTACGATGAGCATCACTACCTGGCGGTGTCCGTGCCCGTACCGTTCAGCATGGAAACCGACGCAACGCCGGAGCGCCCGCTGCTCGCGCTATATCTGCACCTCGATTTCGCCCTCGCCGCCGAACTGGCGGCGCTGATCGACCGCGAAGGCATGGCGGAACGCATGCAGGCGCCTCGCAGCATGATGTCGACACCGATGGACGACGCAATGCAGGCTTCCGTGTTGCGCTTTCTCGAGGCGATGAACCGGCCGCTGGAAGCGGCGGTGTTGGGCCCGGGCCTGCTGCGCGAACTGTATTTCCGGGTGCTTACCGGAGCCCAGGGGCGCTCGATGCGAGAAGCTCTGGGAATGCGCGGACAGTTCGGCAGGATAGGCAGATCGCTACGCCTGATTCACGCCGGCCACGCACAGCCGCTCGACGTCGCGCAGCTCGCGGAGGAAGCGGGTATGAGCGTGCCGAGTTTCCATAGTCACTTCAAGGCAGTTACGCAGGTGTCGCCGATGCAGTACGTGAAGTCGACACGTCTGCATCAGGCCCGTCTGTTGATGGTGCGTCAGGACCTGACCGCGGAGGCCGCGAGCAACGCCGTCGGTTACACGAGCCCGTCGCAGTTCAGCAGGGAGTTCAAGCGGCTATTCGGATTGACGCCCGCCGCAGAGACGAAACGCAAAGTCGGATCGTAGCCATGTCGTTCTGTGAGCCAAGGAGTTGGTAGAATGTTTTGTCTTCCTAAGACCGCTTGGC
>NZ_JAVHZD010000029.1:0-111830 GCF_031119615.1 Paraburkholderia sp. SARCC-3016
CTGCCGCGCGGCTGTACCGCGAAAGACGTCGTGCTGGCGATCATCGGCAGGATCGGCACGGCGGGCGGCACCGGCTATGCAATCGAATTCGGCGGCTCGACGATTCGCGCGCTTTCGATGGAAGGGCGCATGACGGTGTGCAACATGGCGATCGAAGCGGGCGCGCGCGCCGGCATGGTCTCCGTCGACGATACGACCATCGAGTATCTGAAAGGCCGTCCGTTCTCGCCGACCGGTGCCGAATGGGATCAGGCCGTTACGTACTGGAAGCAGTTCAAATCGGATCCCGATGCGCACTTCGATCGCGTGGTCGAACTGAATGCCGCGGAAATCGTGCCGCAGGTCACGTGGGGCACGTCGCCGGAAATGGTCACGTCGGTCGACGGCCGCGTGCCCGATCCCGAGCGCGAGAAGGATCCGGTCAGGCGCGACGCGATCGAGCGCGCGCTGAAGTACATGGCGCTCGAGCCGAACCTGCCGATCGAATCGATCAGGCCGGACAAGATCTTTATCGGCTCGTGCACGAATGCGCGCATCGAAGACCTGCGCGCGGCCGCGTGGGTGGTGAAGAAGCTCGGCCGCCGCGTTGCGCCGAACATCCGTCTGGCGATGGTGGTGGCGGGCTCGGGTCTTGTGAAGGCGCAGGCGGAGCGCGAAGGGCTCGACAAGGTATTCACCGATGCGGGCTTCGAATGGCGCGAGCCGGGCTGCTCGATGTGTCTTGCGATGAACGCGGACCGCCTGGAGCCGGGCGAGCGTTGCGCATCGACGTCGAACCGCAACTTCGAAGGGCGTCAGGGCGCGGGCGGACGCACGCACCTCGTGAGCCCGGCGATGGCGGCCGCGGCGGCCATCGAAGGCCATTTCGTCGATATTCGCAAACTGGGTTGAGAGGCACAAGCGTCATGGACAAATTCACCGTACACACCGGCCTCGTCGCGCCGCTCGATCGCGAGAACGTCGATACGGATGCGATCATTCCGAAGCAGTTTCTGAAGTCGATCAAGCGCTCGGGTTTCGGCCCGAATGCGTTCGACGAATGGCGTTATCTCGACCACGGCGAGCCGGGCATGGACAACTCGAAGCGGCCGCTGAACCCGGACTTCGTGTTGAACCAGCCGCGCTATCAGGGCGCTTCGGTGCTGCTCGCGCGCCAGAACTTCGGCTGCGGCAGCTCGCGCGAGCATGCGCCGTGGGCGTTGCAGCAGTACGGCTTTCGCGTGCTGATCGCGCCGAGCTTCGCCGATATTTTCTATAACAACTGCTTCAAGAACGGTCTGCTGCCGATCGTGCTGAGCGGGCAGCAGGTCGATCATCTGTTTAACGAAACGAGTGCGTTCAACGGTTTCCAGCTGACGATCGATCTCGAGGCGCAGGTCGTGCGCAAGACCGACGGCAGCGCCGAATACAGGTTCGACGTCGACGCGTTCCGCAAGTATTGCCTGCTGAACGGCTTCGACGATATCGGCCTCACGCTGCGCCAGTCGGACAAGATCCGCCAGTTCGAAGCGGAACGGCTCGCGAAGCAGCCTTGGCTCGGTCATCGGATCGTCGGCTAAGCCGCGTTTCGTTTCGCTCTATACGAATAAGGAATACGCATGAAGATTGCAGTATTGCCCGGCGACGGCATCGGTCCGGAAATCGTCAAGGAAGCGGTAAAGGTGTTGAACAAGCTCGGCGAAAAATTCGAACTCGAAGAAGCGCCGGTCGGCGGCGCCGGTTACGAAGCGGCTGGCCACCCGCTGCCCGACGCGACGTTGAAGCTCGCAAAGGAAGCCGACGCGATCCTGTTCGGCGCCGTCGGCGACTGGAAGTACGACAAGCTCGAGCGCGCGCTGCGTCCGGAGCAGGCAATTCTGGGTTTGCGCAAGCATCTGCAGCTGTTCGCGAACTTCCGTCCGGCGATCTGCTATGCACAACTGACGGGCGCGTCGTCGCTGAAGCCGGAAATCGTTTCGGGGCTCGATATCCTGATCGTGCGTGAACTGAACGGCGACATCTATTTCGGTTCGCCGCGCGGCGTGCGCGAGGCGCCGGACGGTCCGTTCGCCGGTGCGAAGGAAGGGTTCGACACGATGCGCTATTCGGAGCCCGAAGTGCGCCGCATCGCGCACGTCGCATTTCAGGCTGCGCAAAAGCGCGGCAAGAAGCTCTGTTCGGTCGATAAGTCGAATGTGCTCGAGACGTCGCAGCTGTGGAAGGACGTGGTGATCGACGTCGCGAAGGAATACGCGGACGTCGAGCTGTCGCATATGTATGTCGACAACGCGGCGATGCAGCTTGTGAAGGCGCCGAAGTCGTTCGACGTCATCGTCACCGGCAATATGTTCGGCGATATTCTGTCCGACGAAGCGGCGATGCTGACGGGCTCGATCGGCATGCTGCCGTCCGCGTCGCTCGACAAAAACAACAAGGGCCTGTACGAGCCTTCGCACGGTTCGGCACCCGATATCGCGGGCAAGGGCGTGGCAAATCCGCTCGCCACGATTCTGTCGGCCGCGATGATGCTGCGCTATTCGCTGAACAGGACGGAGCAGGCCGATCGCATCGAAAATGCCGTGAAGAAAGTGCTCGAACAAGGTTTCCGGACCATCGACATCGCAACGCCGGGCTGCCAGCATGTCGGCACCGCGGCGATGGGCGATGCAGTCGTCGCTGCTCTGTAAGCGAGATTGCCGGAAGAAGAAGTTGAAGGGCCGGCCCGCGCCCGATTCGTCAGACGCGCCGGCGCGTAGCTTTCAAACGCATTCGCCGGGCGCACGAAGGCGCGCGTCGTTTAGCATCGTTCGTGCCCAAAACTAGCCAAAACGCCGCTAATTTGAAGGTTTTCGTGTAGACTCACGCAATGGCGCTGATTCCCCAAATCACTTCGGTCTCGAGCAAGCACGGCAAAACGGCCCGTGCGATCGAACTCGCCATCAGCATTGAAGCATTCGTTATGAAGCGCGTTGGCTCGCTCGTTAGCACGCGCATTAGCACGATCACCCCGAAAACGATCACGAAACGTTAATCGTCCGTCGTGCCCGCCCGTCTTCCCCGCGCGGTCACGCCGGGCAAAGTTGCGGGGAAGCGTCCACTCCAAGGGTATGAAGTCATGAACGTAGGTCTCGTAGGTTGGCGCGGCATGGTCGGCAGCGTCCTGATGCAACGCATGCAGCAGGAAGGCGATTTCGATCTGATCGAACCGGTGTTTTTCAGCACCAGCAACGCGGGCGGCAATGCGCCGTCGTTCGCGAAAAACGAGACCAGACTCAAAGACGCCAACAGCATCGACGACCTCAAGAAGTGCGATGCGATCATCTCCTGCCAGGGCGGCGACTACACGAACGACGTGTTCCCGAAACTGCGCGCGGCCGGCTGGAACGGCTACTGGATCGACGCGGCTTCGGCGCTGCGTATGAAGGACGACGCGGTCATCATCCTCGATCCTGTCAACCTCGACGTCATCAAGAACGCGCTGGTCAAGGGCCAGAAGAATTTCATCGGCGGCAACTGCACGGTGAGCCTGATGCTAATGGCGTTGGGCGGCCTGTTCCGCGAAAACCTGATCGACTGGATGACGGCGATGACGTATCAGGCCGCATCGGGCGCGGGCGCGCAGAACATGCGCGAACTGCTCGCGCAGATGGGCACCTTGCACAGCGCGGCGCAAGCGGATCTCGCGAATCCGGCATCGGCGATTCTCGACATCGACCGCAAGGTGCTCGCCGCAATGAACAGCGACAGCATGCCGACTGAACATTTCGGCGTGCCGCTCGCAGGCTCGCTGATTCCGTGGATCGACAAGGATCTCGGCAACGGCATGTCGAAGGAAGAGTGGAAGGGCGGCGCCGAAACCAACAAGATTCTCGGCAAGCCGGCCATGGGCGAGCCCGGTTCGGTGCCGGTCGATGGCCTGTGCGTGCGGATCGGCGCAATGCGCTGCCACTCGCAGGCACTGACGATCAAGCTGAAGAAGGACGTGCCGCTCGACGAAGTGAACAGCATTCTCGCGTCGGCGAACGACTGGGTGAAGGTCGTGCCGAACGAGCGTGAAGCGTCGATGCGCGATCTGTCGCCGGCGGTTGTCACGGGCACGCTGACGGTGCCGGTCGGGCGTCTGCGCAAGCTCGCGATGGGCGGCGAATATCTGTCCGCATTTACGGTGGGCGACCAGTTGCTGTGGGGCGCGGCCGAACCGCTGCGTCGCATGCTTCGCATTCTGCTCGACAAGTAAAGTAAACTACGCGCTCAAGACGCGTATAACACTTACAGCAACAACAAAAGCGTCGCGATTTTCGCGGCGCTTTTTTACATTTGGCGCTTCTACATCTTGTCTTTGTTCATCGCAAACCGCGCAAGCACACTTCGCCAAACAGGGCTGCGCGCGCACGCGCACAGCGCACCGATGATCGCTCGATTTCCTTTCCTGCACGCCGCGGCGATGTTTAACGGCGCGCGCTTGCGCACGGTAACGGCCGCTGTTTTACTGGCCGCGGCGCAAACGTGTGCTGCGCAGGCGGCACCTGGCGGTGCCGCGGCCGCGAGCGCGCCGGCCGCTGCGAGTATGTCCGCCGCCGCGAGTACGCCCGCGGTGCCCGCAGGGGCAAGCCAGGTGACGGTGCAGGCCGGGCAGTCGCTGCACGACATCGCGGTCGCGGCCACGCAGTCGCATGACCGGGCGGTGCTCGCGCGCGCCACGAAAGCGATCTTCGACGCGAATCCCAGCGCGTTCATGAAGAACGACCCGAGCCGGATGAAGATCGGCGCGCTGTTGAACGTGCCGGCGCTCGATGCGACGGGCGCCGCGGTGGAAGGCGCAGCAACGGCGGCAGGGGCTTCTGCTGCGACGACCGCATCGGGCGCTGTGCCGGCCGCGGCGCCCGGTGGCGCGGTTGCGGGGCCGGCCGCTGCAATGGCAGGCAACGCAGCGAGTTCGGCCGCCGCGGGTTCGGCGGCAACAGCGGCCGCCGGTGCGAATGCTAGCGCTGCGCAGGCAGCAGGCGGGCAGGCCGCTGCGGCGGGTCCGGCGACGGCTGCCGCAGCGACGGCGTCTTCGCCGACCGCGGGAAATCCGACGAATCCGGCGAGCGCGCCTGTCGGGGAAGCGCCGGCGTCGGCCGCGTCATCGGCGCCGGCAAACGCGATTGCGGCAGTCGCGCCGACATCGGCACCGTCGGCGTCATCGGGGTCTGCGCTGGCCACCGGCGCCAGCAGTTCCCAGGCTGCCGCGGCGAGCAGCGGCAACGTGTGGTCCGGTTCGATCCAGTCCGCGCCAGTTCAGCCCTCCGCAGGCGCCAGCGGCGCTCAGGCGGCATCGGCCGGTGCGCCGCAGGGGGCGTCGCAAGCGCGAACTCAGGTTTCAAGCCTTCAGCAGTTGCTCGCGCTGAAGAACCGTGTGCTCATGGAGCTTCAGAAGCACGGTATAGGCAAGTCGCAGACGGCAAGCGGCGTCGCGGCGGGGAATGGTCAGCCGGCGTCGGCAGCGGCTGGAGCGACGAGTGCGCCGGCGATGGCCGCGCGTCCGCCGGCCGCATCTGCATCCCCGCAGCAGCCGGCGGCTGCTACGTTGACGTCGAAGCAGGAATATGTCGGCGCGGCCGCGCTGATCGGTGCGCTGCTAGCCGCGGTAGTCGCGGGACTCGCGATGCGCCGGCGCAAGCGCGATCACGCGTCGGCCGCACGCGCGCGCAGTGGCGCGGGATTGAGTGCACCGGACGGCGGCGTGCAAGCCGTGGAACCCGCCGCTGCGAACGACGCAGCACGCGGCGCCGCCAACGCATACGACGCGATGGCGAAGAGCGGCGTGTCCGCCGCATCGCATGAGCGGCCGTCACCGTCGGACGATGCCTATGACGTCCCGCCGTTGACCGAGCGCGTTTCGCCGCCTGCCGGCAGCGGCGTGACGTCCGCGCAGTATGGCGCATCGGCCGGGCATTCGACGACGGCACGGGGCACGGCCGCGGCGACAACGGGCGTGACCGCGGCCGCCGCGCTCGATGCGGCTGCGACGCACGACCAGCATGCCGATCCGTCGCGTGAACCGCAGGCGTTCGATCAGCGAGACGATCACAGTAGTAATCGGGAATCGCTTTACGAACTGCCGGCGGCCCCAGATGATGCGTCGGCACACGAAGCGCCACCGATCGACGAAACCGATGCCGAAGCACGCGAGATCGAGCCGGACACGCCGACGGAACTTACGGAGCCGACCTGGCCCGCTGCCGAACTGCCGCCCGATGTTGCGACGCCGTCCACGGGCGCCGAGCACGCCGCCGCGACCGAGGACATCGACAGCATTCCGACACTTTCGGAGCCGATGTCTACGGAACCGGCCGCGGCAACAGACGATAGCGAAGCTGTCGCGCATGCAGAGCCTTTTGACGAAGCACAGCAACCGTCGGCTGACCAACCCGCTCGAGATCCCACAGCCGAAGAACCCGCAGCCGAAGAACCCGCAGCCGAAGAACCCGCAGCCGAAGAACCCGCAGCGGCCCCCGAATCAGCAGCAGAACCCACCGCGGCAGAATCCGACGAAACGCGCGCGGCCGCACCGCAATTCCCACGGGCCGCGCTGGCGGCGCTTGGCAGCCTCGACATGTCCTTGCCCCCGCGTGCTGCCGAATCTGCCGAACCGGTCGCGCCACCGGCATCGTTGACCACGCAACCGGTCGTCGAACCCGAAGTGACCGCGCAGCAGGCGGTACCCCCGCACGAGCCCCAGCCGCCGCGAGTCGAGGAGCAGATCGAGGCGGGCACAGCGGGTCACGGCGCGATCGCCGGCATGGGCGCGGCCAAATACGGCCCGCTCGCGCTCGACTTCGACCTCGAGTTGCCGCCGGGCCCCGCCCAGCCGCTGCCGACCTTCACGCCCGAAGAGCTTGCCCGCATCGCGCGCAACAAGCTCGAACTGGCCGCCGAATACATCGAACTCGGCGACGTCGCGGGCGCACGGACGCTGATCAACGAAGTGATCGAGTCTAACGACGCCGCGACGCGCAACGAAGCGCGCGCGATGCTGTCGACGCTCGCGCCGCTGTCCTGAGGCGCGATGTCGCGATGCGTATAGCACTCGGCATTCAGTACGACGGCGCGGCGTTTTGCGGCTGGCAATCGCAGCCGCACGGCAAGACGGTCCAGGACGAACTCGAGCGCGCGCTGCGCGAATTCGCACAGACCCCGCTGCATACGATTGTCGCGGGCCGCACGGACACGGGCGTGCATGGGCTTGGACAGGTGGTTCATTTCGACACCGAACTCGACCGCGCCGATTTTTCGTGGGTGCGCGGCACCAACGCGTTCCTGCCGTCGACGGTCGCGGTCCAGTGGGCGAAGCCGATGCCGGACGCGTTCCATGCGCGTTTTTCGGCCTTCGAGCGCACCTATTACTACATGCTTTACGTAAACCCGGTGCGCTCGCCGATGCTCGCGGGACGCGCGGGCTGGATCCATACGCCGCTCGATATCGAGGCGATGCGCGCCGCCGCCGCGTGCCTGCCCGGCGAGCACGATTTCTCGGCGTTCCGCTCGTCGGAATGCCAGGCGAAGACGCCGGTCAAACATCTGTACCAGATCGACATCCGCCGCGCCGGCGACTTCATCCACTTCCGGTTTCGCGCGAACGCCTTCCTGCATCACATGGTGCGTAACCTGATGGGCTGCCTCGTCGCAGTCGGGCGCGGGCGGTATCCTGTCGACTGGCTCGCCGGGGTACTGGCTAGCCGCGACCGCAATAACGCGGCGCCGACCTTCATGCCCGACGGGCTATATCTCGCAGAAGTCGGTTATCCCGACGAGTTCGCAGTGCCGTCCGCGCCGGTCGGCAGCGTGCCGTGGGCCTATGTCTGGAACGACGAATCGCCATCATGAACGCAACTCCTTCGAGCCCGCCGGCACAAGCCGGCACCGCAGAGGCCCCCCCCGCGACAGGCGCGACGGCCACCGTCCCGCACCGCACGCGCATCAAGCTATGCGGCCTGTCGAAGCCATCGGACGTGGATTGCGCGGTCGACCTCGGCGCGGACGCGATCGGCCTCGTGTTCTACCCGCCGAGCCCGCGTGCACTGAGCGTCGCGCAGGCCGTCGAATTGACGCGCAACGTGCCGCCGTTTCTGTCGGTGGTCGGGCTCTTCGTCAACGCGACGCCGGACTGGGTGCGCGATGTCGTCTGCGACGTGCCGCTGTCGCTGCTGCAGTTCCACGGCGACGAGACGCCCGACCAATGCGAGGCGCTCGCGAGCGTCGCGGGTTTGCCATGGTTGCGTGCATTGCGCATTGAGCCTGATACTCGGCCGGACGATTTGGTAAAATCGGCGCTTAACTATTCAGCCGCCAGCGGTCTTCTGTTCGACACGCATGTCGAGGGCTATGGCGGCGGCGGGAAGGTTTTCGATTGGTCACTTATTCCAGCAGAACTCGCGCGTCGGGCCGTTTTGAGTGGTGGGTTGAACGCGCAAAACGTCGGTGAAGCGATACGTCGCGTGCGCCCGTACGCGGTCGATGTCTCGAGCGGCATCGAAGTACCGGGCGCGAAGGGCGTGAAAGATCACGCCCGCATGGCGGCGTTCGTACACGCAGTCAGACAGGCGGACGCTGGATGATTCAGGCCGCGTAGGTGTTAATCAAACGCCGGCCCGGCATACTGAAGAGTGACGATATGTATAACTTACCTGATGAACGAGGCCATTTCGGCCAATATGGCGGCGTGTTCGTCGCTGAAACGCTTATGCATGCGCTCGAAGAGCTGCGCATCGCATACGAAAAGTCCCAGAACGACTCCGACTTCATCGCTGAATATCAGCGCGAACTGAAGCATTTCGTCGGTCGTCCTTCCCCCGTTTACCACGCACAACGCTGGAGCGAACTGCTCGGCGGCGCGCAGATTTATCTGAAGCGTGAAGACCTGAACCACACCGGCGCTCATAAGGTGAACAACGTGATCGGCCAGGCGCTGCTCGCGAAGCGTATGGGCAAGCCGCGCGTGATCGCCGAAACGGGCGCGGGCCAGCACGGTGTCGCCACTGCGACGATCGCCGCGCGCTTCGGCATGGAATGCGTGGTCTACATGGGTGTCGAGGATGTGCGCCGGCAGGCCGCGAACGTTTACCGCATGAAGCTGCTTGGTGCGACCGTCGTGCCCGTCGAATCGGGCTCGCGCACACTGAAAGATGCGCTCAACGAGGCGATGCGCGACTGGGTGACCAACGTCGAGAACACGTTCTACATCATCGGCACGGTGGCGGGTCCCCATCCTTATCCGATGATGGTGCGTGATTTCCAGCGCGTGATCGGTGACGAGTGCAGGGTACAGATGCCTGAACTCGTTGGTCGTCAGCCCGATGCCGTAATCGCGTGCATTGGCGGCGGTTCGAACGCGATGGGCATTTTTTACCCGTATATCGAGGACAAATCGGTGCAATTGATCGGCGTCGAAGCAGCCGGCGACGGCATCGACACCGGGCGCCATGCGGCGTCGCTGACGGGTGGCACGCCGGGCGTATTGCATGGCAACCGCACGTACCTGCTGCAGGACGAAAACGGCCAGATCATCGAAACGCATTCGATTTCGGCCGGTCTCGACTATCCGGGCGTGGGCCCCGAGCACGCATGGCTCAAAGACAGCGGTCGTGCACAATACGTTGCGATCACCGACGAAGAAGCGCTCAAGGCGTTCCACGACTGCTGCCGGATCGAAGGAATCATTCCCGCGCTGGAGTCGAGCCACGCCCTCGCCTACGCGACGAAGCTCGCACCGACGCTTCCGAAAGACAAGGTTCTGCTGGTCAACCTGTCGGGCCGTGGCGACAAGGACATGCATACGGTCGCCGAGCGATCGGGCATCAAGTTCTGAGCGCCGCGGCGATGCGCGACGAGTTCGAGGAAACGCAACCGGCGCTCGACACCGCTGCGGTGGAGGCGGGGCAAGCCGCGCAACCGGCCGCAGGACAACCGGTTGCCCAGATGCCCACTCAGGTGCCCACTCAGTTAACCGACCAGTTAACCGATCAAGTGGCCACTCCGACCGGCGCACCGGTCGCGCCACCGTCGACACTGCCCGCGACGTCCACGCTCCTGTTGCCGGTGCCGTCCACGATCGAACTTCGCAACCGCGATTTCCTGACCGATGCGGCGAACCTGCCGGACCAGTCGATCGACCTGATCCTCGCCGATCCGCCGTACGGGCTCGGCAAGGACTACGGCAACGACTCCGACATGCGTTCGGGCGACACTTTCCTCGCCTGGACGCGCGAGTGGCTCGAGCTCGCAATGCCCAAGCTCAAGCCTGCCGGTTCGCTGTATATCTTTTGCACGTGGCAATACGCGCCCGAGATCTTCTGCTTTCTGAAGACAAAACTGACGATGGTCAACGAGATCATCTGGGATCGGCGCGTGCCGAGCATGGGCGGCACCACACGGCGTTTCACGTCCGTGCACGACAACATTGGTCTGTTCGCGGTTTCGAAGGATTACTACTTCGATCTCGATCCCGTCCGTATCCCGTACGATGCAGCCACGAAGAAGGCGCGTTCGCGCAAGTTGTTCGAAGGCAGCAAGTGGCTGGAGATGGGCTACAACCCGAAAGACGTCTGGTCGGTGTCGCGCTTGCATCGGCAACATGCCGAGCGGGTCGACCATCCGACGCAAAAACCGTTGGAAATCGTCGAGCGGATGGTGCTCGCGAGCTGCCCGCCGGGCGGTCGCGTGCTCGATCCGTTTATGGGAAGCGGCACCACCGCAGTGGCTTGCGCACGTCAGCACCGCCAGTTCGTCGGCTACGAGATCAATGAAAGTTACTGCGCGATAGCGCGAGAACGCGTCAGTCTGGCGGCGGCTTCCGCGGCGTCCGTGGCCTCGGCGTAGTCGCCGCGGCCCACGTTACGCTGACAGGTCGGCCAGATCATCGCGCAGTCAATCGACTTCGAGAAAATCAACATGTCACGAATCAACCAGGTATTCGCGGCCCTCGCCGCACAGAAACGCAAAGGCCTGATCCCGTTCATCACCGCCGGCGACCCTGATCCGAAGCGCACCGTCGAATTCATGCACGCGCTCGTCGCAGGCGGCGCGGACGTCATCGAACTCGGTGTGCCGTTTTCAGACCCGATGGCAGACGGGCCGGTCATTCAACGCTCGTCGGAGCGCGCGCTCGCGAAAGGCGTCACGCTGAACGATGTGCTCGCGGATGTGAAGCGCTTCCGCGAGAAAGACGACAAAACGCCGGTCGTGCTGATGGGCTACGCGAACCCGATCGAGCGGATCGGCGCCGATGCATTCGCAAAAGCCGCGAACGAAGCGGGCGTGGACGGCGTGCTGGTCGTCGATTACCCGCCTGAGGAATGCGGGCCGTTCGCCGAGAAAATGAAGGCCGCCGGCATCGATCCGATCTTCCTGCTTGCGCCGACGTCGACCGACGAACGCATCGCGGCGGTCGGCCGCGTGGCGAGCGGTTACGTCTATTACGTGTCGCTGAAAGGCGTGACCGGTGCGGCGCATCTGGACGTTCTTGATATTGCAGGTAAAATCCCGGCCATCAAGTCGCGGGTGCCGCTTCCGGTTGGGGTCGGATTCGGCATTCGCGATGCGCAATCGGCGCGGGCAGTGGCGGAAGTCTCCGATGCAGTCGTGATCGGCAGCCGGATCGTCAATCTGCTCGAAGACGCGGCTCCCGAAGCCGCCGCCGAATCGCTGACCCGGTTTATCGGGGAAATCCGTCAGGCAATCGATTCGATTGGTGCGGGCGCCCGCACAGCCTGATCAGCCAATCGATCAACATCAGAAACAAGGTCGTCGGTACGCGTTGCGCGCATTGCGCGTGAAGTGACGCGTACCGGAGGCCCGGAGAAAATCAATATGAGCTGGCTCGACAAATTGCTGCCGCCCAAAATCAAGCAAACCGATCCGAAAAGCCGCAAAGGCATTCCGGAAGGCCTGTGGATCAAATGTCCTTCGTGCGAAGCGGTGCTGTACCGCAACGACGTCGAGGCGAATCTGCACGTCTGCCCGAAGTGCGATCACCATATGCGGATCGGCGCGCGCGAGCGGCTCGATGGGTTGCTCGATGCAGAAGGCCGCTATGAGATCGGCCAGGAAATCCTGCCGGTCGACGCGCTGAAATTCAAGGACAGCCGCAAGTATCCGGACCGTCTGAAAGAAGCGATCGACGAAACCGACGAAACCGACGCGATGGTCGTGATGGGCGGCGCCATCCACACGCTGCCTGTGGTCGTGGCGTGTTTCGAGTTCTCGTTCATGGGCGGCTCGATGGGCTCGGTGGTCGGCGAGCGGTTCGCACGCGGCGCGCAAAACGCGCTTGAACAGCAGGTGCCGTTTATCTGTTTCACCGCTTCAGGCGGCGCGCGAATGCAGGAAAGCCTGCTTTCGCTGATGCAGATGGCAAAGACCACCGCGATGCTAACGCGCCTCGCTGAAGCGAAGCTGCCGTTTATCTCGGTGTTGACCGATCCGACCATGGGCGGCGTGTCGGCGAGCTTCGCCTTCCTCGGCGATGTCGTGATCGCCGAACCGAAGGCGCTGATCGGCTTCGCGGGCCCTCGCGTGATCGAACAGACCGTGCGCGAAAAGCTGCCGGAAGGCTTCCAGCGCGCCGAATTCCTGCTGCAGAAGGGCGCGGTCGACATGATCGTGGACCGTCGCAAGCTGCGCGAGGAAATCGCGCAGCTGATGGCCTTGCTCACGCGTCAGCCGGCCGACGCGGTCGCCTGATCCAACGATTCGGCGGCGAGGCGTTCAGGCCGCCGAGGGGCCAGGCGAAACCCACTGCGGCGCTTGCGCGCGTCGTACGCCGTGATGCACAGACAACGCGCCGCGAGCGACAGCAAGCGGCGCGTTGTCGTTTCCGCGATAATTGCGGACCGCACTTCCGTTTCATTCGATGAGCACATTCCCCACCCTCGATGCGTGGCTCACGCATCTCGAAACTGCGCATCCGGTCGGTATCGATATGGGCCTCGCGCGGATCAGCCGGGTTCGCGACGCATTGCAATTGTCGTTCGCATGCCCGGTGATCACGGTCGGCGGCACCAACGGCAAGGGGTCGACCTGCGCGATTCTCGAGTCGATCCTGCTGCGCGCCGGCTATACGGTCGGCTGTCACACATCGCCGCATCTGCTGTCGTTCAACGAACGTGCACGCGTGAACGGCCAGAACGCGAGCGACGCCGATCTGCTGCCGCACTTCGAAGCGGTCGAAAAAGCGCGCATGAGCCTCGCCGGGCAGCCGTCGTTGACGTACTTCGAATTCACGACGCTCGCGATCATGCATCTGTTCGCGTCGCGCGGCCTCGACGCAGTCGTCATGGAAGTGGGCCTTGGCGGACGCCTCGACGCAGTCAATATTCTCGATGCCGATTGCGCGATCATCACGAGCATCGACATCGATCACACCGAGTACCTCGGCGATACGCGCGACAAGATCGCGTTCGAGAAGGCCGGCATTTTCCGCGCGGGCAAGCCGGCGATTTGCGCCGACCCGCTGCCGCCGCAGACGTTGATCGATCATGCGCACAAGATCGGCGCCGATCTATGGCTGTTCGGCAAGGATTTTCGCTACGAGGGGCAGGCGGGCAACGAGCGCCAGCAGTGGAATTACGTCGGCCGTTCGCTGCGCCGTTCGGCGCTTGCTTATCCGGCGTTGCGCGGCGCCAACCAGCTGATCAATACGTCGGCTGCACTCGCGGGTCTCGAAGCGTTGCGCGACCGGCTGCCGGTTTCCGCGCAAGACATTCGCCTCGGCCTCGCAAACGTCGAATTGCCGGGCCGATTCCAGGTGTTGCCTGGCAAGCCGTCAGTCGTGCTCGACGTTGGGCACAACCCGCACGCGGCAGCGGTGCTCGCGCAAAATCTCGGCAATATGGGCTATTTTCCGTACACTTACGCGGTGTTCGGCTCAATGCGCGATAAAGACATTGCAGGCGTGCTTGGCCATCTGAAGGGCGAAATCGACCATTGGTGCGTGACCGACCTGCCGACGCCGCGCGGCGCGTCCGCGGAGCAACTGGAGGCCGCACTGCGCGACGCCGGTGTTGCCGATAGTGCGGACAACAGCGTGACGCGCTTCGCTTCACCTTCGGAAGCATTTCAGGATGCGTTAAAACGGGCCTCCGACAATGATAGAATCGTGGTTTTCGGAAGTTTCTTTACCGTTGCGGGCGTGATGGCCTGGCGGAAATCGCAGCAACACTGAACGCGGGCAGCCTCGAACCAAGGCATTCATGGCAATTTTCTCGTTCGGCAAGAAAGACGACGCGTCCAACCGGCGCGGCGCAAATTCCAGTTCCAGACGGGGCTCAAACCGGAGTTCAAGCGCGGCCGATCGTAGCGAGCGCGTCGAAAGGCGAACCCGGCGCGCCGAACGGGCCGGCGATGCAGACGCGATGCTCCTCGATCCCACCTTGCCGGAAAAGCAGCGCGCCCGGCGGCGCCTGGTCGGCGCGATCGCACTGGTGGTCGCGGCAGTCGTTATCCTGCCGATGGTGCTCGATTCGCACCCGAAGCCCGTCACCGACGATATTTCAATCGATATTCCGAGTCGCCCCGTATCGCGGGCACGCGTGCAGGATCCGCAAGATACCCAGGCGGGCGTTGCGCCCGACAACCCGGTCGCGCCCGAAGGCGCGCAGGGTGCCGCAGCGGGCGTGCAAAGCGCGCCGGCGCCGTCCAGCGAGTCGCCGTCGGCGACCGCCGCAAACGGGGCGTCGAGCCGCGGCGGCGCGACACAGACGCACATGCAAACGCAGGGTGAAGAAGCGGGCAAGCAGGCGCAACAGCAAACGCAGTCTGCCGGCAAGGTTCAGCAGGCGCCGGTAACGGCCACGAACAACGCGGCCACGAACAACGCGGCCACGAACAACGCGGCTGCAGCGGCGAAACCGGCAGCCAGATCGACGCAATCGGCAACCCAGACAGGCACACGGCCAGAATCCACCGCGCAGAGCGCGACGGCGGCGCTTGCCGAATCCGGCACGCCGGCGTCTCCGCCGGGCAACCGCTTCGCGGTGCAACTGGGCTCGTTTTCCGATGACGCGAGCGCGCGTAGCTGGGCCAGCAAGTTGAAAGCGGCCGGCGTGCCCGCATATCTCGAAAAGCGGAAGCAAGCCGACGGTTCGACGCGAACATTGCTGCGCGCAGGGCCGTTCGCGGACCGCGCGGCAGCGTCGGCGGCGATAGCGAAGGTTCGTGAAGCCGGCCTGACGTCGGGGCCGAACAACGGTTCGGCGCAATAAGCCGGCGATGTTCACCGCGTTCGACTACGCTGTTATGGCGGTGATCGGCCTGTCGGCGCTGCGGGGCACGTGGCGCGGCTTCCTGTCCGAAATTTTCGGGCTGATTGGCTGGATCGTGGCGTTTCTGGTCGCATGCCGGTTTGTCGGGCTCGTCGTGCCGTACATGCCCGAGCATTGGCCAGGCGGTGCGCTGACGCAATGGCTGCTTGCGTTTGCGGTCATCGTGATAGCGGTGATGCTGGTGGCGGGTGTGGCAAACGCCTTGCTCAGCCGGTTGGTGCAGGTATCGGGGTTGAGCGGCGTGGACCGCTCGCTTGGATTGATGTTTGGCCTCGTGCGCGGGGCCATTCTGGTGCTGATTCTGGTCGCGCTCGCAGGACTGACCGAACTGCCCCAGCAGGCATTCTGGCGTAACGCGTTGCTGCGGCCGTATGCGGAGCAGGGCGTGCGAGAGTTGAAGCCGTTGCTTCCGGACGCAATTGCGGCGTACGTGCATGTAGACGACGTGAGCGCCGGGACGAACGGCAACACCGCGGACTCCTCCGGCCCGTGAAGCGCGCGGCACGCCGGCGCAAGCAAGCCGGCCGCCGTAACGAATTTCGTACCTTTGAAGGACATGCCATGTGCGGCATCGTAGGCGTAGTTTCCCAATCCCCGGTCAACCAGCTGATCTATGACAGTCTGCTGCTGCTGCAGCACCGCGGTCAGGACGCCGCGGGCATCGCGACGGCGAACGGCAGCAATTTCCACATGCACAAGGCGAACGGCATGGTGCGCGACGTGTTCCGCACGCGCAACATGCGCAGCTTGCCGGGCAACGTCGGTATTGGCCAGGTGCGCTACCCGACCGCGGGTTCGGCGTCGAGTGAAGAGGAAGCGCAGCCGTTCTACGTGAACGCGCCGTTCGGCATCATCCTCGCGCACAACGGCAATCTGACCAACTGGCCGCAGCTGAAAGACGAGATGTTCCGCGTCGATCGCCGTCACATCAACACGAACTCCGACACCGAAGTGCTGCTCAACGTGTTCGCGCACGAACTGCAGCTCGCGAGCTCGGGCCTCGAGCTCGATCCAGCGGCACTGTTCAAGGCCGTGTCGGGCGTTCATCGCCGCGTGCGCGGTTCGTACGCGATCGTGTCGCTGATCGCGGGATACGGCCTCGTCGGTTTCCGCGACCCGTTCGGGATTCGCCCCCTGTGCATCGGCAAGCTCGAGACGGAACACGGCACCGAATGGATGCTCGCATCGGAATCGGTGGCGCTCGAAGGCATCGGCTTCGAATTCGTGCGTGACGTGCAGCCGGGCGAGGCGGTGTTTATCGATCTCGACGGTAACTTCCACGCGCAGCAGTGCGCGACGAACGCAAGCCTGAACCCCTGCATTTTCGAACTCGTCTATCTCGCGCGTCCTGACTCGGTGCTCGATGGCGTACCCGTGTATAACGCGCGTCTGCGCATGGGTGACTATCTGGCCGAGAAGATCAAGCGGGTCTTGCCGGCCGACCTGAAGATCGACGTCGTGATGCCGATTCCCGATTCGTCCCGCCCTGCAGCGATGCAAGTCGCCGCCAAGCTCGGCGTCGAATACCGTGAAGGCTTCTTCAAGAACCGCTACGTGGGCCGCACCTTCATCATGCCGGGCCAGGCCGTGCGCAAGAAGTCGGTGCGCCAGAAGCTCAACGCGATGGGCATCGAGTTCAAGGGCAGGAACGTGCTGATCGTCGACGATTCGATCGTGCGCGGCACGACGTCGCATGAAATCGTGCAGATGGCACGCCATGCGGGCGCGAACAAGGTGATCTTCGCGTCGGCTGCGCCGCCGGTGAAATTCCCGAACGTATACGGCATCGATATGCCGACGCGCGGCGAACTCGTCGCACACGGCCGCACGGATGAGGAAGTCGCGCGTATGATCGGAGCCGATTTCCTCGTGTATCAGGACGTCGACGCGCTGAAGAACGCGGTGCGCGACATCAATCCGGCGCTGAAAGACTTCGATGCGTCGTGCTTCGATGGCAACTACATCACCGGCGACGTGACGAGCGAATACCTCGACGGCGTCGAACTCGCGCGCCTCGCGCCGGCCGCTCAATCGGACCGCGATGCGGCGAGCGACGCGATCGATGGCGGCGCAGCGCGTTCGCAATTGCATTTGCAGCTGTCGGTCGAATGACGCCGCGCGATAGCGACGGTGTTAGAATTGCCACTTGCGTCGATTTGAATTCAGCTTGCGGACGCAGGGCAGCCTGACAAAGGCCGTCCGAAACAGCTAAAGCGAACGGTGGCCGCGCAAGCGCGCCGCTCGCGCTCAAGCTACTCCGCACACCAAGCCCGCTGATTGCCGACGCAATGCGGGCTTTTTTGTTGCCGGCGTGTGCCGGTGCTAGACAACGGAACAACCGGAAGAGAACGGAAAGAACGACTATGGACGATACCTTCAACTTCGACACCCTCGCGGTCCGTTCGGGCACGCTGCGCAGCGACTTCGGCGAGCATTCTGAAGCGTTGTTCCTTACTTCGAGCTTCGTCTTCGCGAATGCGGCCGAAGCGGCCGAGCGCTTCAGGAACTCGGAAGACTCGTACACCTACTCACGCTTCACGAACCCGACCGTGACGATGTTCCAGGACCGGCTCGCTGCGCTCGAAGGCGGCGAAGCGTGCATGGCGACCGCATCGGGAATGAGCGCGATTCTGTCGGTCGTGATGTCGGCGATGCAGGCAGGCGATCACCTCGTGAGTTCGCAGAGCCTGTTTGGTTCGACGCTCGGCATGTTCTCGCAGATCTTCAGCAAGTTCGGCATCACGACGACATTCGTCGACCCGACCGATCTCGACGCATGGAAAAACGCCGTGCGCCCGGAAACGAAAATGTTTTTCCTCGAAACGCCGTCGAACCCGCTCACTGAAATTGCCGATATCGAAGCGATCGGCAAAATCGCAAAGGCGGCGAACGCGCTGTTCGTGGTCGACAACTGTTTTTGCAGCCCCGCGCTGCAGCAGCCGCTGAAGCTTGGCGCCGACGTCGTCATGCATTCGGCCACGAAGTTTCTCGATGGCCAGGGCCGTGTGCTCGGCGGCGCGCTGGTCGGCTCGCGGCAGTTCATCATGGAAAAGGTGTTTCCGTTCGTACGCAGCGCGGGCCCGACGCTCTCGGCGTTCAACGCGTGGGTGCTGTTGAAGGGCATGGAAACGCTGTCGCTGCGCGTCGAGCGTCAGTCGTCGAATGCGCTTGCAATTGCAAGCTGGCTCGAAACGCATCCGGCGGTGAAGCGCGTGTTCTATCCTGGCCTCGAATCGCATCCGCAATACGCGATCGCAAAGCGTCAGCAGAAGTCGGGCGGCGCGATTCTGTCGTTCGAACTGAGGGGCGATACGCCGGAAGCGCAGCGCGCGAACGCATGGCGTGTTATCGACAGCACGAAGATCTGCTCGATCACCGGCAATCTCGGCGATACGCGCACGACGATCACGCATCCGGCCACGACGACGCACGCGCGCATCACGCCCGAAGCACGCGCGGCGGCGGGTGTTACCGAAGGACTGATCCGGCTCGCGGTCGGACTCGAAGACGCGGCCGATGTTCGCGCGGATCTCGAGCGTGGTCTGAGCGGCGCGTAAGCGGCGGCATGGCGCGCACTTGTCGCGCGCCTGAGTCATAACGAAGGAGGCGGGGTTCAGTGTCGCAATGCGCGCCACTGCCCTGGCGCAATGCCAAAGCGGCGCGTGAACGCATGCGTGTACGCGCTCTGATCGCCGAACCCGACATCGAGCGCGACGTCGGTCAACGAGCGACGCGGATCCGCAAGCAGCGTAATCGATGTATCGAGCCGCAAGCGCTGCAGATAACGATGCGGCGTCTCGCCGAACGCATCGATGAAAAGCTGATGAAACCGCCGCAAGCCGAAGCCGCAATGCGTGGCGAGATCGGCAATACGCAGCGTTTCCGAAAGATGTACGCGCAACCAGCGGTCGATGCGTGCAAAATCGAGTCCCGCGGCGGCACGCTGTGCATCCGATGTGCCAGGAGCGTCTGCGAAACCACCGGCGCCTTGCACGAGCGCCGCACATAACTGCGTAGCCGCATTCCAGTTGAAGTGGCGCAACGCGGCGGGGCTATCGCTTGCCTGAGCGAAGCCGCTGCCGCTCGTGGCGCGCGCGGCGATCTGCCCCACAAGCTGCGTCAACGCGCTATCGACATCCATTGTCCGCGCACGTTCGAAGAGTCGCTCGGGCACCGCAAGCGACGCGGCCGGCAAATCGAGCACGAGCTGCCGGTTTTCGCCTATCCCTGCATAGTCGTGACGCGAACCGGCCGGCACGAGCCACGCCGAACGCCGATCGATCTGCCGCTCGATGCCGTCGACGGCCATCACCATCGAGCCGTCGAGACCGAGCACGATCTGATGGAACTCGTGCACGTCCGACGCTTCGCTTGCGCTGAAGCGCCGCAACGAAACGCTCGGCGACGCAACGGTGACAATGCCGCTGGCCATAGACTGTGTGCCTTCTCCGTTTGCTCAGTGCCTGATTCGGGCGTGGAAGCCCGGTCGTGAAGCTCAGACGTCGAGCAGTTCGACTTCGAACACGAGCGTCGCATTCGGCGGAATAACGCCACCCGCGCCGCGCGGACCGTAGCCCAGTTGCGGCGGAATCGTCAAACGTCGCACGCCGCCGACCTTCATGCCTTGCACACCTTCATCCCAACCCTTGATGACCATGCCGCCGCCGAGCACGAACGCGAACGGGTCGTTGCGGTCCTTGCTCGAATCGAACTTCTGGCCATCGGTGAGCCAGCCCGTGTAGTGAACGCTGACCGTTTGGCCCGCACGCGCTTCGTCGCCGGCGCCTTCGGTCAGATCTTCGTATTTCAGGCCCGATTCGGTGGTCACGGTCGGCATAAGTTGCTCCCTTGAAGTTCGATTGAAACCGGTATTGTAGGCGCGTTGCGTATATACAGCGAATCGGTACTGCGGCGCGCAGTTCTGCGCAATGGGCTTGCCTATAATGTTGGCTGGCGATCGAACCACGCTCCGAACCAAACGCCGAATCAAACGCCGAACTAATCCCGTTCGAATCAGACCCATTCGAATCAAACCGCGAATCACGAACTGTTACGAGGATGTCGACCGTGACTACGCCTTTCCCAGCGAACAGCAGCCATGAACTGGGCGTGCCCGGCGCCGCGGCGTCGGAACGGGTTGCCCGTTTGTGCGCGCAGACCGCGCTTTTCATGCGGGACCATGTGCTGTCGCTCGTTTCTCATGACCTGCGCAGCCCGCTCAACGCGATCCACAGCTGGGCCTACGTGCTCGAGCGCAAGATCGACGGCGCCGATGCGACCGCGCAGCGCGCGCTGGCAGGTATCCGCAGCGGCGTCGAGCAGCAGGTGCAGTTGCTCGAATCGATCGTCGACACCACGCGCGCCGAGACGAAGTCGCTCGTACTCAATCGCGAACTGATTGAATTGCGTCCGCTCGTCGATACGACCGTGATGGACGTGCGCGAAATGCTCGCGCAACCGCGCGGCGTGAGGCTCATGCTCGAAACGCCGCTTGCGGCCGAACAACTCGATGGCGACCGCGAGCGTCTTGCCGCCGCGCTCTGGCTCATGCTGACCTTCGCAACCGAAGCGAGTGCACCGGATTCGATCGTCACGCTCGACACGCACGCCGACACATCGATGTGGCACGCGACGGCGACATACACTGCGGCACTCGATGCGCTCGATGATGCCGCGCTACCGCATCTGCTCGAAACCTTTGCGCGCAAGCAGGCCTGCGAGCCGCGCGAAGCGGGGCGCATTGCGTGGGTGCTTGCGCTGTGCAAGCGCGTTGCCGAAGCGCATGAAGGCGCGTTCGAACAAGGCGAATTCGCGCAGGGACAGCAAGCGAAACTGTCGTTGCGTGTACCGTTGAACGCGGGTTGAATCGCAAGGCGCGCAGCAAGGCGGGCCCGGCCGCCGGTTCGCCACTGCGATTCCGACATTTCCGGCAGCTGGTCTCGTATCCGCTGTTATAAGCGCTTCTTTGGCGCTTCCCCGACGCTTGCGCGCACATGCCGCTTTCGCCGGTCTTTCACCCTCTATACTGGCGGTTTCGTCGCCGGAGCCCATCGCCTTGATTCAGGTCGTCGCCCTTATTGGTGCGTTGCTGCTCGTTGCCCTCAACGGCTTTTTTGTTGCGGCCGAGTTCGGTCTCGTGAAGTTGCGGCAGACGCGCGTGCAGACGCTCGCGCAAAAACACGGCGTACGCGGCAAGCTGCTTGCCACCGTGCATCGACGGCTCGACGCGTATCTATCGGCTTGCCAGCTCGGCATCACGCTCGCCTCGCTCGGCCTCGGCTGGATCGGCGAACCGGCCTTCGCGGATCTGCTGACGCCGGTCTTCAGCGTGCTCGGCGTCGAGTCCGCGCAGTTGATACACGGCATCTCGCTGTTCTTCGCGTTCTCGGTCATTTCGTTTCTGCATATCGTGGTCGGCGAACTCGCGCCGAAGTCGCTTGCGATCCGCCAGGCGGAGAAAGTCTCGCTGTGGGTCGCGTTGCCGCTATACGCGTTCTATTGGGCCATGTACCCGGCGATCTGGCTGCTCAACAACAGCGCGAATGCGGTGCTGCGTATCGCGGGTCTGTCGGCCGATCACGGCGGCGACACGCACTATTCGAACGAAGAACTGAAGCTCATTTTGCGCGCGCGCCGCACGAGCGTGGCCGACGAAATCGAACTGCCGGGCCGCACGTACAGTCCCGACGAATGGAACACGATTGCGCATTCGCTCGATTTCTCGCGCATGACCGTCTCCGATCTGATGCGGCCCGCGCACGAACTGGTGAGCTTACGCCGCGATCTGCCGTGGCGCGACAACATGCAGATCGTTGCGCGCCATCGCTTCAGCCGCTATCCGCTATTCGAAGACGCGTCGGGCGAACGCGTCGTCGGCACGATTCACCTGAAAGACCTGCTGCTCGCGCGGCATGCGGCCAACTCGCTGGACGACCTGTCGAAGTATGTGCGTCCCGTGCAATACGTGAAGCCCGATATGCCGGCACTCGAGCTGTTTCGCCGCTTTCGCAAGGGCGCGCCGCATCTGGCGCTGGTTGGCCACAAGCATGAGAAGCCGATCGGCTTTCTGACGCTCGACAATCTGCTCGGCGCGCTGGTCGGCCAGATTCACGACGAGTTCCGCCAGGGCGATCAGGACTGGACGCGCCTCGACGACGGCACGCTGATGGGCAAGGGCAGCCTGCCCGTGGTATCGCTCGAGCGCGCACTCGGCATCGATATCGATGAAGGCCGCGCGGAGTCGGTCGGCGGTCTCGTGATTCAGGCGCTGCGCGATTTGCCGGCCGAAGGGCAGCGCGTGGAGTTCGACCGCTTCGATATCGTCGTGAAGAAGATGACGGGGCCGCGCATCGTACTCGTGCGCGTGTACCCGAAGGTATTCGACGACGAAGGCGGTTGAATTGCGGTCGACCCGCGGTCGGGTCGCAGTCGGGTCGCGGTCGAGCCGCAGCCCGGAAGCGAAATTCCGCCTAAGCGCGCGGCACGCCATCCTCAACAAGCACCGCGACCGGCATCGACGTCAACGCATCGCGCAGATACAACAGTCCGTTGCCTGCAACTTTCGGCGCAGCCGGACTGACCCAATCGAACATCGCGCGACCGAACAGTTCTTCCGGCATCCGAACGGCTGTGTCTTCCCAGCGAGCGGGCTCGACAAGCGGAATATCGTCCGGCACGTTATCGCCGCCCTTGGCGTCGGCGCCGCGTTCGAAAAGCAGCGGCGCCGCAAGCCGCGTCGCGATCACGACGGCCCATGCATTGCCCTGCCGCCGCGCGAACGCAATCGCGCGCTCCGCATGTGCCCCTTCCACTGCTAGCGGCAAATACGCGCCCTGACTGAGCAGTTCCGGCAGATGCGTGCGCAGCGCGAGCATCCGCTGCACGATCGCGAGCTTCACGCGGCCATCGTGCCAGTCGGCAAGAAACGCCGAAGGCGGCTGTTCCGCGAGCATCGCAGCCCGTTTCTCGAAGTCGACAGGCCGCCGATTATCGGGATCGACAAGGCTGAAGTCCCACAGCTCGGTGCCTTGATAGAGATCCGGCACACCGGGCGACGCAAGCCGCAGGATGGTCTGCTGCAAACTGTTGACGACGCCCGCTCGGCTGATGCGCGCCACGAATGCGCACAATTCGCGCAGAAATCCATCGCGCCGTTGCGGCGCGAGAATGTCGAACAGAAATGCGCGGCACGCGTTTTCGAATGCTTCATCGGGCGCGAACCAGTTCGTGCGCAGCTTCGCTTCGCGCAGTCCCTTGAGCATCCATTGCGCGACGCGTTCCGCAAGCGCCGCGATACCATCTTCGTCGTCGGCGCTGAGATCGGGCAGCCAGCAGCCGACCAGCGTCTGATAGATCATCGCTTCCGCTGCGGGGCCCGGCGCCCAGTCGCTCGTCAATGCGTCGGCGGTCGTGTCGCCGGACAGCGCGCGCCGCTGCGGCGTATTCAAGATCGACCACGCGCGCAGCGTCGCGCTCCATTCGTCGGCGATTTCGCTGAGCACCGCGAGCCGCGCGCGCACGTCTTCGCCGCGCTTGTGATCGTGCGTCGCCGTGACGAGCATCGCATGCGGATAGCGCCGCGCTCGCTCGAGGTTGCTCGCATGGAACTGATCGACCGATATCGCGAACTCGCCGGGATCGGCGCCGACTTCGTTGCGCGAGATCAGGCGGCCATAGCGATAGCACGCGGTATCTTCGATCGCCTTCGCGGCAACCGGCGCGGTCAGTTGCGAGAACAACGTCTGCACCGTCCGTCGCGCGGCGACCGCATGATTGAATGCGCCAGCTGCCGCGCCTTGCATCGGCGGCTGCGCGTGCTGGTTCGCGCGCGCGTTCGGGCGCAGATCAGCGGGTTCGCGCGCGCTCTCGGCGCAAGCCTCGCGAGTGCCGGCAGCAGGCTCGTCGATGCCGCTGCCGAGCCACATATCGACATGCTCGAGCACCGTGCGATCCGCGCGCGACAGCATCTGCCGCGCGGCGTCGAGCGCCTTGTCGAAATAGACATTGTCGGCCGCACTGCGCACGCCGTTCTGCGGATAGATCCGGTAGACGGGAAAATGCGCGGCCAGCTCGCCGGTCACACGCCGGATCGAGGTATACGTGAAATCGCGCGTCGCGAGGTTATCGCGTGCAATGCGATGCAACGCGCGCGCGGCGCGGTCGAGTTCCGCCGCGAGGTTCTCGGTCAGAATCTTGCGGCGCGCGATTAGCGCTTCGTCGGCAAATTCCGCGCTACGTCCGCTGATTTCGGCCCACATCGACGCAAGCGGCTCGGCGCCGCGCGGATCGTGCAGCAAGGCGCCGACGTCGTTCATGAAGTCGTAGCCGGTCGTGCCGTCTACAGGCCAGTCGTCGCGCAACGGCTCGCCGCGCGCGAGAATTTTTTCGACCACGATATACGGCGCGCCCTCGCGCAATTCCGAGAGCCGCTGCCGCAGGCGCTGGCAATATTCGCGCGGCTCGGCGAGTCCATCGATATGATCGATGCGCACGCCGTCGACCACGCCTTGCGCATAGAGTCGAAACACGAGCGCGTGCACCGCCTCGAACACTTCGGGCCGCTCGACGCGCACCGCCGCGAGCGTGCTGATATCGAAAAAGCGCCGCCAGTTCACCTCGTCGGCGGCGGTGCGCCACCACGCAAGCCGGTAGTGCTGGCGCTCGAGCAGCCGATGCAGATGGTCGCGCGTCGACGGATCTTCAGGTGCGTATGCCTGGAGGAGAGACTCGATCGCCGTCGTGCCGTTCTGCCTTGCGAAATCGCGCAGCGCATCGCATGCTTGTGCCGCGCGCGGCTGATCGGCGGGTTGCGTCGTAAGGCCGCGAAACTGCGCGGCGATCGCGCTCAGATCGGCGCGATCGGCCGACTGCAGCAGCGCCGCGTAATCGACCGGGCACACGGGGCACACGTGATCGCCATACTCGATATTGAAGCGCCCCGTGTCCGCCGCGAAGCGCAACGCGATGCGGCCCGCGGCGAGCTCTTCGCCGTAGGGCGCGCCAAGGCACGGCAGCAGCACCTTGCCGCGCAGCGCGGGGTCCGGCGAATGCCAGTCCACGTCGAAGTGGCGCGCGAATGCGCTATGCCTGCCCCATTCGAGAATGTCGCGCCACCATCCGTTATGCGCGCCCGACCCCGCGACGCCCATATGATTCGGCACGACGTCGACGATCAATCCCATGCCGCGCTCATGCAGCTTGTCGGCAAGTCTCTTCAACGCGGTTTCGCCGCCGCACTCGGCGCTGACCCGCGTGTAGTCGACCGTGTCATAGCCGTGCATCGAGCCCGGCACGGCAGTCGTCACCGGCGACGCGTACAGATGGCTGATGCCGAGCGCGGCGAAGTAGTCGAGATGCTCGAGCGCATCGTCGAAGGTGAAGCCCCGATGGAACTGGAGGCGCAGCGTGGAGCGCGGGACGGTCATGGCGTGTTAGGCAAGGAGGAAGCGGCGGAGCCGGCAGCAGTGGATGAGCCGCCAGCATCTGGCGTGCCCGGCGCGCCGGTTCCGGCGGCCGTGCCTGCCGAGGCGGCCGCACGCGCCTCGTCGACCGCTCGCAGGCGATCGCACAAAGCCGCATCCGCGAACAACGCGTCGACCGGTTGCTTCACGCGGCGGCGCCAGTTCGGATGCTCGTCGATCGAGCCGGGCAGGTTCGGCTGCTCTTCGAGGCCGAGCAGGTCTTCGAGCGGGTAGGTCACGAGCGGGGACGGCGTCGCGGCGACGAACGCAAGTGCTTCGTCGACGGGCGCCTGCCCGGCCGGCGGCGCATCGACGTCGCGCGCGGCAACGCCGGCCTGCTGGAAGGCGCGCCACAGCGCGGCGCGGTCCGTCGCGCGTTCGGCCTGCGCCGCTTCGACCGGGTCGCGGCCGTCGCTGCGCGGCGCCGTCTGGCCGATACGGTTGCGCCACATGATGTCTTCGCCGCGCCACCAGCCCGTGACGGTCGGCAGATCGTGCGTGGTCGTCGTCGCGGTCGCGTGGCGATCCCATTCGGACGGCTGCAGAAATCCGTCGCCGTCGGGCGTGCGCTCGAACCACAGCACACGAATGCCCGAAAGGCCATGATCGGCGAGCCGCTCGCGAAATCCGGGCGGCACGGTGCCGAGATCCTCGCCGATCACGATCGCGCGATGACGCCACGATTCGAGTGCGATCAGGCGCAGCATGTCGTCGAGCGGATAGCGCAGATACGCGCCGTTCTTCGCACGCTCGCCCTCGGGCACGAGCCATAGACGGCGCAAACCGAGAATATGGTCGATGCGCACGCCGCCCGCATGCGCGAACACCGTGCGCAGCATGTCGATAAACGCGGAGAAGCCCTGCGTGCGCATCGCGCGCGGCGAGAATGTCGTCAGTCCCCACGACTGACCCGCCTGATTGAACAGATCGGGCGGTGCGCCGACCGACACGCCATGCAGCATGTCGTCGCGATACGACCACGCGTGACTGCCCGCGCTGTCGCAACCCACTGCGAGATCCGCGATCAGACCGACCGCCATCCCCGCATCGCGCGCCGCATGCTGCGCATGCGATAGCCCCTTCGCCGCGAGCCATTGCAGGAACAGATGAAATTCGACTTCATGCCGGTGTTCGTTCGCGAACGCCTCGACTTCGGGGCTGCGCGGATCGCGCAGCGGCTCCGCCCATTTGCGCCAGTAGCCTTCGCCGTCGGGCTGCGCGAGTTGCCAGGCGTGCAGCGCTTCGAAGCGCGCGTGATCTTCGAGCGCGCGGCCGCCGCGCGTGCAGAAGCCGTGAAACTCGAGTGCGCGCGGCAGATCCTGCGCGCGGTCGTGCGCACAGAATTGTTCGAACAGGATGCGCAGCACCTTGAGCTTGAGCGGCACGGCAGCAGGCCAGTCGATCAGCGGCAGCGTTTCGAGCTGTTGCCACGCGTCGCCCGCTTGCGCGGCTTCGATCGCATGGCGCGCGGCTTGCGCCCCGAATACGGCAGCGGGATCGATATGCGCGACGTTCAACCACAAGCGCGACGACGGCGCGTACGGGCTGAAACGCTGCGGCAGCGCGCTGAACATCGCGTGCGTCGGGCTCACGGCCAGCGCGTGGGCGCCGCGCTTCGCGCTTTCGATTGCGAGCGTCGCGAGAGACGTGTAGTCGCCGATGCCGCCATCGCCTATGCGACGCAGCCCATAGATCTGCGCGGCGATGCCCCATAACGGCGGCGTGGGTTTTTTGTCCGCATCGGCCGCATGCAGCGTGCGCCACGCATCGTCAACCGTGTAGCAGCGCGCCGGCGCGACGGCGAGTGTCATCCGGTGATCGTTGATGACGAGCGTGTGATAGCCGGGTTCGTCGATCGGCGCGAGCAAGGCGGCTTCGCCTTTGGGCGCGGTGAAACGGCCGTCGATCAGCGCGCCGCTCTCGAGCTCGATCCGATAGCGGCTGCCGGACTTGATCGAAGCCGCGGGTAGCGCGATGCCGCGTCCGCATTCGGCCGTCATCAACGGCGCCAGCTTGCGGCCCGACAGCTCGGCGTCGAGCGCGGCGCCGCTCTGGCGAATCTGCGTGGCATTGCCGCACGGCAGTCCCATTCGTTCGAGCAGTGCGGCGAGGGTGGTGTCCGGCACACGCCGCATCGTCTGATGCGCGTCTTGCCATTCGATTTCGAAACCGGCGCGTGTCGCAAGGCTGGCGATCGATTCGCTGGGGCGGCGGGCTGCTTTCACGCGCATCACTCCTCATTGGCGCGCCGTCGCGCATCGTGTCCGGTTGCGTATTCGCAGACGTCGCCGGTCAGCCACGCGACGAACGATTGCGCAGGCAGTTCGCTGTCCTCGATACGATCGCGCGCACGCGGCGGCGTTTCGAAGATCACCTTGCCCGGCGGCCGATCGGTCGAAGGCAGAGGCACGGGTTGGTCCGCAAGGTTCAGCACGATCGACAGCGTTTCGCCATCCGCGAGCTTCCAGCGCGCGGCGAGCGCCTTGGCTTCGCTGCCGTCCCGCGCTTTGAGCACCGACGCGCCAAGCGGCTTCGCATGCTTCAGGCGCGGCATGATCAGTTTCGCGCGCACGGCAAGCGCCGATTTGTAGAAGTGCATCCATTCGAGCCGTTCAGCCGATGTGTCGTCGGCGCCGCGCGGCGACGACTTCACGAACGTTTGCGGATCGTTCGGATCGGGAATCTGCGCGCGGCGCTTTTCGTCGGCGAACGAAGCGAAGCGCGCGAATTCGCGGCGGCGGCCTTCGCGGACCGCATCAGCGAGTTCGCCCGTGTAGTCGGTGAAAAACAGAAACGGCTGCTCGGAACCGTACTCTTCGTCCATGAACAGCAGCGGAATTTGCGGCGACAGCAGCAGCAGTCCGATGGCCGCGCGCAACGCGTCGTCGGAGCACAGCGTGCGCAACCGCTCGCCCATCGCGCGATTGCCGATCTGATCGTGGTTCTGCAGAAACATCACGAACGAAGTGGGCGGCAGGTGGCCGCTCGGTTCGCCGCGCGGCTCGTCGTCGTGGATCGGCGACGGGTCGCCCTGGTACGCGAAACCGCTCGACAGCACACGCGCAAGCTGGCGAATCGGCTCTTTCGCATACGCGTGGTAATAGCCTTCGGTCTCGCCGGTCAGCAACACGTGCAGCGCGTTGTGTGCATCGTCGTTCCATTGCGCGGTGAAATGCGTATCGAGCAGGTTCGCAGTGTTGCGCTCGTTTTCGAGGATCAGATGCACGTGGCGCCCGTGCTGCACTTTCGCGTGGATATGGTCCGCGACTTCGCGCAGCCAGTCGTCGTTGCGAATGGCGTGAACCGCATCGAAACGCAGTCCGTCGAAGCGGTATTCATTAAGCCAGTACAGCGTGTTGTCGCAGAAAAATTCACGCACCTCCGTGCGTTCGAAATCGATGGCCGGGCCCCATGGCGTATGCGTATTCGCCCGGAAAAACGGTTCCGCGTACTGATGCAGATAATTGCCGTCCGGCCCGAAATGGTTGTAGACGACGTCGAGTATCACCATCAGTCCGAGCCCATGCGCGGCATCGACCAGCGCTTTCAGATCGTCGGGGCGGCCATACGCCGAATCGGGCGCGAACGGCAGCACGCCGTCGTAACCCCAGTTGCGCTCGCCGGGGAACTCGTTGAGCGGCATCAGCTCGATGGCGGTCACACCGAGTTCGACGAGCGACGGCAGCTTCTGCTTGACGCCTTCGTAGCCGCCGAGCGCGCCTACATGCAGTTCGTAGATCACCGCTTCTTCCCACGGTCTGCCTTGCCACTGCGTGTGCTGCCACTGATACGCGCGTGGGTCGATGACTTCGCTCGGGCCATGCACGTCCTGCGGCTGAAAACGCGACGCGGGGTCGGGCACGCTCAGCTTGCCGTCGAGACGGTAGCGGTACAGCGTGCCGGGGCCGCATGCCGTTTCGAGGTCGAACCAGCCGCCGCCCGATTCGTTCATCCGATGTGCGCCTTCGCACGCGCTGCCGTTTTCGATCACGAGTTCCACTTTCTTGCATGACGGCGCCCAGAAGCGAAAGCGCGTGCGCGGCTTCGTGCCGCGCGCGCCGAGCACTTGCGCGCCGAACGGCAGGCAGTGCGCGTGTTCATGCGCGTGGGGATCGACTGCTCGGTCATGCATGATCGTCACCTTTGGTTATGCGGCGGGCCGACTCGGAGTGAGCCCCCGAAGTGAGCCCCCGAAGCGAGCCCTTGGCGCCGACGCCGGTCCCGAGCCCGGCATCACACGCCGGGCTCGGGTGGCCGCGCGGTCAGAAGACTCGAACCGTGCTGCTTGCCGGCCATCCAGCCGGCCTGCCAGTCCGCGTCGCCGGCTGGTCGCGCTGCAAGCACGACCAGCGCACGCGCAGCCACTTCGAGATCGGGCGCCGCGAGCGGATGCGGCGGCGCATCGGGGTCCGCCGAATCAACTAGCACGTGCCATTCCAGATGCGGCGGCGGGGGGGTGAAGCGCAATGCGTCAGCCGACGCGTTCAACATCATCAACAATACTTCCGTTTCGCCGTCGAGTCCCGGACCCGCGCGCCGCAATGTGAACGCGCGGCCTTCGGGGTCCTGCCACGCTTCGATCGACAGCGGCTCGCCGCGCTCGTCGAACCAGCCGACGTCGTAGAGTCCCGGCAGCACCTCGCGATCGCCGACGAGAAAGCGCGTCTCGCGCAGCAGCGGATGGTGTTTGCGCAATGCGATCATCCGTGTGACGAACGCGGTCATGCGCTGGCCTTCGGGCGACCGGGCAAGCGTCCAGTCGATCCAGGAAATCTCGTTGTCCTGGCAGTACGCGTTGTTGTTGCCGCGCTGCGTGCGGCACGCTTCGTCGCCGGCGAGCAGCATCGGCGTGCCGAGTGCGATGAACAATGTGCCGATGATCGAACGCGCGACGCGTGCGCGCGTTTCTTCGATCGCGGCCGCCGCCGCGGCGGCTTCGGCCGACACATGCTCCTTGACGGCGAGCTGTCCGTCGTTCGACGCTTCGACACCTGCTTCGCCGTGCATCGCTCCGTCGTTCGATTCGCTGCCTGCTTCACCACCTGCCGCCATCGCGCTGACCGGTCCTTCCACACCCCAGTTCGAACTGTAGTTTTCGTTGTGCCCGTCGTGGTTGTTCTCGCCGTTGATCTCGTTGTGCTTTCGCTCATACGAAACGATATCCGCGAGCGTGAAGCCGTCGTGCGATGCGACGAAGTTGATCGACGCGGTCGGCTTGCGAAAGCGCCGGTTGAAGAGGTCCGCGGAGCCGGTCAGCCGTGCAGCGAGATCGGGGCGCAAGCCTGCGTCGCCGCGCCAGAAACGCCGCACGCAATCGCGAAAACGGTCATTCCATTCGGCGAAGCCGGGAGGATGGCCGCCAAGCTGATAGCCGCCGGGCCCGATATCCCATGGCTCGGAGATCAGCTTGCGTTGCGAGAGCACCGGATCCTGACGGATCGCATCGAAAAAACCCGAGCCCGGATCGAAGCCCGCGGCTTCGCGGCCGAGCGTGACGCCGAGATCGAAGCGGAAGCCATCGACGTTGAACGCCGTCGACCAGTAGCGCAACGAATCCATCACCATCTGCAGCACGCGCGGATGCGTGACGTTCAGCGTATTGCCGCAGCCCGTGTCGTTGATGTGATGGCGCTCGTCGCCGGGTATGAGCCGGTAGTAGCTCGCGTTGTCGAGGCCGCGCCACGATACGGTCGGCCCCGTCTCGTTGCCCTCGCACGTGTGGTTGTAGACGACGTCGAGAATCACCTCGATCCCCGCCGCGTGCAGTTGCCGCACGGCAATGCGCATCTCGTCGAGCCGGTGCGATGTCAGATAGGACGGCTCGGGCGCAAAGAATGCCGCTGTGTTGTAGCCCCAGTAGTTGCGCAGCCCGCGCTCGACGAGAAAACGGTCGTTCAGGAACGCATGCACGGGCAGCAGCTCGACGGCCGTTACGCCAAGCTTCAGCAGATGATCGATGAACTCGGGCGAAGCGAGCGCCGAAAACGTGCCGCGTTCGGGCGGCCGCAGATCGCCGCGCAGCATCGACGCGCCGCGCACATGCGTTTCGTAGATGATCGTGTCGCCCCACGGCACATTCGGGCGCCGGTCGTGCGACCAGTCGAATGCCTCGTCGATGACCACGCATTTGGGCATGGCGGGCGCCGAGTCGCGCCGGTCGATCGATAGGTCGAGCCGGTTCGAATGCATGCGGTAGCTGAAGAGCGCGTCGGACCAGCGGAAATGTCCGAGCAGCTTGCGCGCATAAGGGTCGAGCAGCAGCTTGTGCGGATTGAAGCGATGGCCGTGCTGCGGCTGATACGGTCCGTGCGCGCGAAAACCGTACACGGTGCCTGGATGCGCGTGCGGCAGATAGCCGTGCCAGACCTCGTCGGTGCATTCGGGCAGCGCATAGCGCCTGATTTCCTTGCGGCCGCCCGGTTCGAACAGGCACAGCTCGATGCTGTGTGCGTTAGCGGAAAAGACCGCGAAATTGACTCCCAATCCGTCCCAGCTCGACCCCAGCGGATAGGGCGAGCCCGGCAACAGCCGGTCGGGCAGTACATGCGACATGGTTCCCGTTCCTTGTTTCGGCTTGTGCGTGTTCCTGCGTGCGTTTGCGTGTGCCGGGGGCTAACAGCCATGACACCGTACGCGACGCAGTTGCGTTGCAACCGCGTCGCGACTCCGCCGATCAATCCGCGCGCAGCACGATCGTCGCCAGCGGCGGCAGAATCAGCGAGGCCGAATGCGGCCGGCCGTGGCTCGGCACGTCCTCGGTATAAATGAGACCGCCGTTGCCGAGATTCGATCCGCCATAGATCGCCGCATCGGTATTCAGAATCTCGCTCCATCGGCCGTGGCGCGCCATGCCGACGCGGTAGCCATGCCGCGGCACCGGCGTCATATTGCACACCGCGACGATCTCGCGTCCTTCGCCGTCCATGCGCCGGTACGCGTATACGCTGTTTTCCGCGTCGTCGCCGATAATCCATTCGAAGCCGCCGGGCTCGCTATCCATCTGATACAGCGCGGGCTCGGCGCGATATGTGCGGTTCAGGTCGCGCACGAGCTTTTGCAGGCCGTGATGCATTTCGTCGTCGAGCAGATGCCAATGCGGCGAGCCGTCGTGGTCGAATTCGGCGAACTGGCCGAACTCGCCGCCCATAAACATCAGCTTCTTGCCGGGATGTGTCCACATGAAGCCGAAGTACGCGCGCAGATTCGCGAAGCGCTGCCAGCGGTCGCCCGGCATCTTGCCGATCAGCGAGCCTTTGCCGTGCACGACTTCATCGTGCGACAAGGGCAGCACGAAGCGCTCCGAATACGCGTACACCATGCCGAATGTCATGTTGCGATGGTGGTAGCGGCGATAGACGGGGTCTTCGTGCATATAGTGCAAGGTGTCGTGCATCCAGCCCATGTTCCATTTGAACTGGAAGCCGAGGCCGCCGCTATCGACAGGCGCCGTGACGCCGGGCCACGCCGTCGATTCCTCGGCGATCGTGATGGCGCCGCGCACGCCCGGCATATGCTGCACTTCGTGGTTGAGGCGTTTAAGAAACGCGATCGATTCGAGATTCTCGCGGCCGCCGTAGATATTCGGCACCCATTGGCCGGCCGCGCGCGAATAGTCGCGATACAGCATCGACGCGACCGCGTCGACGCGCAGCCCGTCGACGTGATAGCGCATGAGCCATGCAAGCGCGGAGGCAATCAGGAACGCGCTGACCTCGTTGCGGCCGAGGTTGTAGATCATCGTGTTCCAGTCCTGGTGATAGCCTTCGCGCGGGTCCGAGTGCTCGTAGAGCGGCGTGCCGTCGAATTGCACGAGACCGTGCGCATCGTTCGGAAAATGCGCGGGCACCCAGTCGAGAATCACGCCGAGGCCGGCCTCGTGCGCGCGGTTCACGAAGCTCGCGAACTGCTCGGGTTTGCCGAAGCGCGCGGACGGCGCGAACTGCGAGAGCGGCTGATAGCCCCACGAGCCGCCGAACGGATGCTCGGCGATCGGCATGAACTCGATATGCGTGAAGCCCATCTCCTTCGCATACGGAATGAGCCGGTCCGCGAGTTCGGACCAGTCGAGGCCGCGATGGCCTTCTTCGGCGATGCGCAGCCACGACTCCGCATGCACTTCGTAGATCGAAACCGGCGTACGCGGCGTTTGCAGGTTGCCGCGCGATTCCATCCATTCGCGATCGGTCCACGCGAACTGCTCGATCTCGTCGACGTGCGCGACCACCGATGCGGTCGCGGGCGGCCGTTCGGTCTGCATCGCGCACGGGTCGGCCTTGAGCGGCAGCGGATGGCCGTCGCGCGAGAGCATCTCGTACTTGTAGCGTGTGCCCGCGCCGATCTGCGGCACGAACAGCTCCCAGACGCCGGCCTGATGGCGCAGCCGCATCGGATGACGCCGGCCATCCCACGAGTTGAAATCGCCGACGATCGAGACGCGTCGCGCGTTCGGCGCCCATACCGCGAAGCGCACGCCCGGCACGCCGTCGAGCACGATCGGGCGCGAACCGAGGCACTCGAGCACCGCATACGGATCGCCCCACGCGACGCGTTGCAGCGGTTCGTCGCCGAGCACCGGCCCGAACGCGTACGTGTCTTCGATTTCCTGCACGGGACCGTGCCAGTCGATGCGCAGCCGGTACGGCACCGCTTCGCTGACGGGGCCCGCGAACAGCCCGCCCGCATGCACCGGCTGCAGTTCGCCGAGCACGCGCCCATCGTCGCGGGCGACGACGCTCACGCGTGCCGCGTTCGGCAGCATCGCGCGCACCACGGGGCCGGCATCGGTCTGATGCATGCCGAGCTGCGAGAACGGGTCGGGATGGCGCGCGTCGACTAGCGCGTTCAGATCGAGCGGGTTCAACCCCGCCACGGCGCGTTGCGCGGCGTCATGCACATTGCTTTGCTCACTCATAATCGCCCTCTGCGGCGTCGTTCGGCGGCGCACTGCCGCCCGGTGAATGCTGTATCGGCCCGCCGGGGGGCGTGCCCGTGTCGCCGAGCAGCCGGCTCGTGAGCGCGGCGAGACCGCGCACCGGCAGACCGAGCCACGACGGCCGGTTCGCCGCTTCGTAGCGGATTTCGTACGCGGCCTTTTCGATCAGGAACAGGTCGAGCAGGGCCTGCTCGTCGGCGGCTGCGACGATTCGCTGCGGCGACGCCTCGAGCGCCTTCCGGTATTCGGCGAGGAAGGCCTCGGCCGCGTGCGTGCGGAAGCGGTCGAACAGCGCGCGCTTGCGATCGGCGGTCGGTTGCGGCGCGGCTTCGGTGGTCGACTGCGCAGCGGCGCTCGCGTACGACAGCGAACGCAGGAGGCCCGCGACGTCGCGCAACGGACTCGATTTCGCGCGGCGTTCCTCGAGGCTGCGCGCCGGCTCGCCCTCGAAGTCGATGAGGAATGCGTCGCCCTGCGCGACGAGCACCTGGCCCAGATGGAAGTCGCCGTGAATGCGCGTGCGCAACGCGTTCGCATCGGCGTTCACGAGATTTTCGACAGCCTCGACGAGCAGTTCGCGCCGGTCGAGCACGCTGCGCGCGAGCAGCAGCGAGTCTTCGGACAGGTGGGCGGTGCTCTTTTCGAGCACATCGAGCGCAGCCGCGAGCATCGACTGCGTGCCGTCGATCCACGCGCGCACCTGCTCGCCCGTGGCGGCCTCGGGCGAGAAGGCCGGATCGTCGGATGGCGCGGCGAGCACGACGTGCAATTCGCCGAGCCGTTTGCCGATCATGCCGATAAACATCGAATATCCTTCGAACGCCTCTTCCTCGTTGATGCGGTCCTGCGTCGGCTCGCCGTCGATCGCCAGCGCGAGTTCGTCGATCGTGCGGCGCAGATAATCGAGCGCCCAGTTCCACGCATCGCCCTGGTTGTCGACAAAGCCTTGCAGGATCGACAGCGTATGCGGGACGCCTTGCGGATCGACGCGCACGACTTCGCCGAACAAAGGCGCGGTATTCGCATAGCCGCGCAGCGTCAGATAGCGCGTCATTTCCGCTTCCGGATGCACGCCGTTCATCAGGCGCCGCACGAGCTTGAGCACGATCGCATCGGCGATCACGAGCGAGCTGTTGCTTTGCTCGGCCGCGAGCCAGCGGATTTCGGGCGCGTCGCCGAGTTCGAGCTCGTCGAAGCGGTCGGTCGGGATAAAGCGGATTTCGCTCTTCTGCACGGTCGGCACGGCGGCTCGCTCGCGCAGCTTCTTAAGCGTGCCGTACGCGAATTGCGGCAGCGCGAACGCGTCGGTCAGGTGCCCGATATTGCGCGCGCGCCGCACGCGAGCGAGCGCGAGCTGCATGAAAAGCGGCGTCGTCGTGTCGGTGCCCCAGGTGATTGCGAGCGGCAGCACATAGCGTTCGGTATGTTCGTTGCCGCTGGCGCCGACATCGGCTTCGATTTCGGTAAAGGCGAAGCCGGCTTCGGGAATCGTCGTCAGTGCGGCGAGGCGCACCGCGTTCAATTTCTGGTCCTTCGATGCAAACCAGCGCCGCCGCACGAGCCACGACGGTAGCACCTCGGATTCGAGCAGGCGCACATTCTCCGGCGTCGGGCCCGCCTGCCCTTCGCGGATCACGATCGTAACGAAATCGGGCAGTGCTTCGGACGGCGCCTGGCTCCATGTCGGCCGCTGGTTGCTCGAGCACAGCAGGAACCACAGGAAGCCGTACGGAGGAAACGTCAGCAGATAGCTGAGCTGGCCGATCGCCGGGAATACCGAATCGGACGTCATCTCGACCGGCACCGTGCCTGCGAATTCGGACAGATCGAGTTCGACCGCCTGCGGCGCGCGCGACAGATTCGCGACACAGAGAATCGCCGGCTCGCCGGGCATTTCGCGCAGATACGCGAGAATCTTGCGATTGCTCGGTTTCAGGAAGCGGATCGTGCCGCGACCGAACGCATGCTTCGAGCGGCGCGTCGCGAGCATGCGGCGCGTCCAGTTCAGCAGCGAATGCGGATCGCGGCTTTGCGCTTCGACGTTGACCGCGTCGAAGCCGTAAAGCGATCCCATCACGGGCGGCAGGACGAGCTGTTCGGGGTCCGCGCGCGAGAAGCCGCCGTTGCGGTCGGACGACCATTGCATCGGCGTGCGTACGCCGTCGCGGTCGCCGAGGTGGATATTGTCGCCCATGCCGAGCTCGTCGCCGTAGTAGATGACGGGCGTGCCGGGCATCGACAGCAGCAGCGAATTGATCAGCTCGATGCGGCGCCGGTCGCGTTCCATCAGCGGCGCGAGGCGCCGCCGAATGCCGAGATTGAGCCGCGCGCGGCGATCGGTCGCGTACGTGTTCCACAAGTAATCGCGCTCGGAGTCGGTGACCATCTCGAGCGTCAGCTCATCGTGATTGCGCAGGAAAATCGCCCACTGGCAGCTGTCGGCGAGATCCGGCGTCTGTTTCATGATGTCGGTGATCGGAAAGCGGTCTTCGCTCGCGATTGCCATGTAGATGCGCGGCATCAGCGGGAAGTGGAATGCCATATGGCATTCGTCTTCGTTGCCGAAATATTCCTGCACGTCTTCCGGCCACTGATTCGCTTCGGCGAGCAGCATCCGGTTCGGATACTCGGCATCGATCGTCGCGCGGATCTTCTTCAGAATGGCGTGCGTCTCGGGCAGGTTCTCGTTGTTCGTTCCTTCGCGTTCGACAAGATACGGCACCGCATCGAGGCGCAACCCGTCGATGCCCATATCGAGCCAGAAACGCATGACTTGCAGCACTTCGCGTAGCACGGCGGGATTGTCGAAGTTCAGGTCGGGCTGGTGCGAATAGAAGCGGTGCCAGTAGTACGCGCCCGCGACCGGATCGTGCGTCCAGTTCGACGGCTCGGTATCGATGAAGATGATGCGCGTGCCCGTGTATTTCTGGTCGGTATCGGACCACACGTAGTAGTTGCGGTGGTTCGAGCCGGGCTTCGCGCGCCGCGCGCGCTGGAACCACGGATGCTGGTCCGACGTGTGATTGATCACGAGCTCGGTGATCACGCGAATGCCGCGCGCGTGTGCTTCCTGGATGAAGCGTTTGACATCCGCGAGCGTGCCGTAGTCGGGATGTACGTTGCGATAGTCGGCGATGTCGTAGCCGTCGTCGCGGCGCGGCGACGGATAGAACGGCAGCAGCCAGATCGCATCGACGCCGAGTTCCGCGATGTAGTCGAGCTTCGCGAGCAGGCCGGGAAAATCGCCGATGCCGTCGTTGTTCGCATCGAAAAACGACTTGATGTGAACCTGATAGATGATCGCGTCCTTGTACCAGAGCGGATCGTCGGACAGCGTCGACGCTTTGCGACGCCGCGCGGGCCGAGGCTCCGTAACCGGCTCTTCGACGGTCGGATCCGCGATGGTTGCCTGTAATGCGTTTTCAGAAGGATCGTCACGCTTCATGTCGCACCTTCATTCGGAGAATGGGTCGGCGAAGCCGCTGCCGGTGATGGTCTGATCGGCCGCGTTTTCCGCTTCCGGTATCGCTTCGCGCGGCAGGCCGCCCGCGGGTTCGATGCGCCAGATCGCAAACGGCCGGGTGTTCGGGTCGAGCCGCACGTGCTGCCAGCGGCCGTGCCACTGGAAGCGCTCGCCGCTCATCTGATCGACCACGTCGACGGCAGCGTGGTCGTGCAGCTGCCAGCGGTTGAACGTGGCCCATGAGAGTTCGATATCGGCGCCCTGTTCATTGAACGGATCGAGATTGATCGCGACGACGATCACGTTGTCGCGCGCCTCGGTCGCCTTTTCGAAGAACAGCACATGGTCGTTGTGCGCGGGCAGGAACGTGAGGCCGAGATGCGAATGCAAGGCCGGATTCGCCCGGCGGATGCGATTCAACGCGCTGATCTCGCCGACGATATTGCCGGGCCGGTTCCAGTCCCACGCGCGCAACTGGTACTTCTCCGAATCGAGATATTCCTCGCTATTCGGCAATGCCGCGGCCTCGCAGAGCTCGAAGCCGCTATAGACGCCCCACAACCCTGATAGCGTGGCCGCGAGCGCCGCGCGGATCACGAAGCCCGCGCGCCCGGACCATTGCAGATGGCGCGGGTTGATGTCCGGCGTGTTCACGAAGAAGTTCGGGCGGAAGTATTCGCGCAGGTTCGTCTGCGTAAGCTCGGTCAGATACTCGGTGAAGTCGCGCTTCGACTCGCGCCACGTGAAATACGTGTACGACTGCGAAAAGCCGACCTTCGCGAGACGCGCCATCACGCGCGGCCGCGTGAACGCTTCCGAGAGAAAGATCACGTCGGGATGCCGCCCGCGTACGTCGGCGATCATCCATTCCCAGAACGGCAGCGGCTTCGTGTGCGGATTGTCGACGCGGAACAGGCGCACGCCCGCGTCGATCCAGAACAGGATCACGTCGCGCAGCGCAATCCACAGATCGGGTTTGGCGTCGCGCGCGTAGAAGTCCGGATTCACGATATCCTGGTACTTCTTCGGCGGATTCTCCGCGTAACGCAGCGTACCGTCGGGCCGCCATGCGAACCATGTCGGATGTTCTTTCAACCATGGATGATCGGGCGAGCACTGGATGGCGAAGTCGAGCGCGATTTCGAGGCCGTGCTCATGCGCGGCCGCGAGCATGCGGCGGAAATCGTCGAGCGTGCCGAGTTCGGGATGCACGGCCGTGTGGCCCCCCGCTTCTGAGCCGATCGCATACGGGCTGCCCACATCGTCGGGGCCCGGGGTCAGCGTGTTGTTGCGGCCTTTGCGGTTCGCCATGCCGATCGGATGAATCGGCGGGAAATACAGCACGTCGAAGCCCATGTCGCGAATGCGCGGCAGCTTGCCGATCACGTCGTCGAAGGTGCCGTGGCGATGCTCGTCGTCGCTCATCGAACGCGGGAAGATCTCGTACCAGCTCGCGAAGCGCGCGGCGGCACGCTCGGCGTCGATCCTGTAGACCGCGCCGTCGCGCGATAGCCCTGGCCGGTGGCGCGTGGCAGCGACAGCCTGCGCGGTCGATGGCGCGAGCACGATGCGCAGCCGTTCCGACGTATCGGCTTTCGCGAATGCCGTGACGATCTTCTTGAGCGGTTTCGGGTCCGCGCTGCTTTCGTCCGCGCCTTTGTCGGGGGTTTTGTCGGTGCCTTTGTCGGCGCTTTTGTCGATTTTGCCGGCGTTTTTGCCTTCGGTTTCGTTGGCCGTTTCGCTCTCGGCGAGCGCCAGCGCGAACAGATGCCTGGCTTCCTCGATCTCGAGTTCGACGGTCTGGTTCGCGTTGAGCTTTTTCTGCATGTGGTCGACGAGCGACGCGAAGTCGTCGCGCCACGCGATCACCGTGAACTCGTGGCGGCCGACGCGTTCGAGCGGGATATGCGCCTCCCACAGGTCGTTGCCGGCCGGCTTCACGGGCGTCATCGGCACTTCGTGCCACGCGGTTTCGTCCGCGGCGCGCCAGATCACCGCGGCCGCGATCTTGTCGTGTCCTTCGGCGAAGATCGCGGCTGTGATCGGCACGCGTTCGCCGACTACGCGCTTGGCCGGAAAGCGCCCATAGTCGACCGACGGCGATACGCTTTCGATCGCGACGCGCGGCGCGGCAATCGCATCGAGTACCGTCTTGCGCGCGGAGGTCTTGCTCGTGCGCTTGTCGATCGGCGGTGCGAGCAGAATCGGCTTGTCCGGCACCACGCCAAGCAGCGTGAAGCCGGCCGGCGCAATGGCGAACGGTTTGAGCGGCACAGAGGCCTTCGCGGGGCGCGCGTTGCCGCTGTCGCCTGTCACCGTGAGCGGCACGAAGCGCGTGAAGCTGCCCGGCACGCCGTCGAGGAAACGCGCAGGATCGGCGCGCACCGGCACGCTCAGTTCAGGATTGAATACGGCCAGCACCGCTTCTTTAGCGTCGCGCAGATCCGGTGTGTCGCCGCGCAACAGCACGGCGAGCGGCGCATTCGGCGCGCTCAGCATGCGCAGTTCGCCGGTGGTTTGCAAAGTCCACGTGTCGCGCTGCAAAGCGTTGGCGCGCCTGACGGCTCCGCTCAGGTCGAAGCGCCGCGCGCGGCATTGCTCGGCGAATGCGTGCGCGTCGCCATGCAGATACGACATCGGTTCGGCGATACCGTACTCGAAGCCCATCGGCATCATCCAGCCGGTGCCGATTGCGGTCGCCGCGGCCAGTCCGCGCCGGTACGTGCGTTCGACGATCGTCGCATCGTGCGTGTCGGCGACATCGTCAACGAGGCGCGTGCCATACGGCGCTTCCGGAAACGCGATCGGTGCGCCGACGCTTTGCAGCGCCGTATGTTCGTCGACCATCCACGGCGCGCGGAAATCCCACCAGCGCGACGACGAGAACACGCTGTCGAAGCCCGCGCCCTGCAGAGCCAGCACGTCGGCGCGCGCGAGCCCGGGCGTCGCGGCGAGAAAGCGCACCGACGGATGCTGCTCGTGCACAGCCGCGCGCAGCCGCCGCCACACGGCGTTCGGCACGCGATGCGGCGAATCGAAGCGAAAGCCGCCGACGCCGGCCTGCGCGAGCGTGCGCAGTACCTCGGTCCACCAGCCGGTCAGAGAGTCGGCGGCTTCGCCGTGAAAATCCGCGTAGGCGACGTTGTCTTCGTGCCGCGCGTGACGCGGATCGAGGCGCGCCTCTTCGGGCTCGAATGGATGGAACCAGTCGCGATGCGCGTTGAAGAGCACGCCGTCGGCCGCGACGCGGTCGATCACGAGGTCGACGAGCAGTGTGAGGCCGTACTGCCGCGCGGACTGCGCAAGGCGTGAAAGTGCGTCGGCCGTGTTTTCGCCCGAGCCGAACACGGGGTGCAACTGCGCATGGTCGCTGACGATCTGCGTGTGCCCGGCCGCGCCTGGTTTGAACAGCGCGCCGATCAGGACATGGTCGAAGCCGAGCGAGGCCGCGTGCTCGAACTGAGCGGGCCACGCATCGAGCGGGCCGGCGAGCAGGGAATGAATAAAGTAGATCCGCGGCGCATACGCATGGGGAGCTTGCATCGATCGTTTCCAGATTCGTCCTGCCGCGGCGTGGATGCACCGATTGTGCGATCACGGCCGCTTATTGGGCTGTCAGAGCCGGGCTGTCAGAGCCGGATGCCGCGCGGTGCTCGTGCGACGGCGCCTGCGCCTGGCATGGCGTGTAGTGTCTTGTCCCGCTACCTGTTCCTCATGTCACACGGTCTCGTCCGGGTTTCGCCCCGGGTTCGCCCCGTCGACCGTTCCGGCCACTCGTCACAATTTAGTGCATCGAGCGCAAGGCCGCCTCACCGATTCGCAACGCCGCTTGCAGCGGAGCACGGTGCGGCATTTCCGCGGGCCAGGGCGGTTCACCGTGCATCCGGTGCGAGGCGTTCCGATCCTTCGAAACCGTATGACAAAGGCAGGCCACTGCGGAGCAAGCGTTATGCCAATCAGGCGCGTGTTGTGCGGCGCGGCGTGACGCCGCGCGCCGCAGCGAGCACAGGCGCGGTGGGGCGGGGCAAGCCGCGCAGCGGCGCAGACAGGCGCCGCTGCGCGAGGACAGCCATGCGGGCGCGCTCCGCGTGTAAATCGGAGAAACGGGCGGCTGACCTTACATGCCGGCTGTCCGATGCGGCGTGGCGCGCCCGCAGAGCGAACCGCGACCCGCGAGCGGGGCCGTGCGGGATCAGGCGATCATGAGCCGAGCAGCCCCGCCGCCATATTGATGCACAGACCGAGCACCGCGACGTTGAAATAGAACGAGAGAACCGACTGCGCTAGCGTCGCGCGGCGGATCGGCCGCGATCTCAGCACGACGTCGGAGGTTTGCGACGCGACCGCGATCGTGAACGAGTAATACAGAAAGTCCCAATAGTTCGGATCGAGCTTGTGATCGGGAAACAGCAATGCGGTTTCCTTCGTCGTCCCGCTGAAGTAAAGACGCGCGTAGTGCAGCGTGAAGATGGTCGGTATCAGGAACCACGCGCCGATCAACGTGAGCGCCGTGAGCACGTAATGCGACAAGCCGGGCGCCACGTTCTGGCCGCCGCTGCCCTTCGCGGTGGCGAGTTCGAGCACGATCGCCGCGATGCTTGCGACCGTCGCGATGCATACGATGAACAGCACCATGCCGGCGTTTTCGTCTTCGCGCACGGCGAGTTCGCGCACGTCGTCATGATCGGCGCGGGCCATATGAGACCAGATCAGCGCGAGGTAGATCCAGACGGCCGCGTCCCAGCCGATCAACGCGCGCGCCGTCGGCCGGACTGCCGACGGCAATAGCAGCAGCGCAATCAGCGCGCCGGCCACCGCGCCAATCACCATGCGCGGCCGGTTGCGGAGGACTTGTGGATAGATATTGATCATAGGCTTCGCTCAGACGGGCGGGTTATCGTGCGGATTGCCGCGCGGGTTGTTGCGAACCACGGTGAACTGCAATGCGCGTGGGCTCATTGTCGAACGGCCGCGTGGACGTTATATTTCCCGGCACAGTTTTACGCACTCCGCTTGCGGGAGGCTTTCAGGCGCAGCCGTCTTGCCCGGATCGCGGCGCTACGACAGCACAAAGACCGCTTGGACCGGCACGGAAGACCACGCTTGGGCGAATTGGGGCAGACGGCCCATCGTGCGCGCGCATTGAACCGATTCGACTCGTGCGGTAGCGATAGTGCGCCGCGCACACGCACGAACAGTACGCGCGCATCGCCGCGCTTTTCGGCGGCACCGAGGTCGCATTCGACGATACCTTTGCACCGGACCATCACATCATGGGCACGACGATCATGGGCAGCCACGCTGCCGACTCCGTTGTCGATGTGGATTGCCGCACGCACGATCATCCGAATCTGTGTGTCGCGGGCAGCGCCGTGATGCCGAGCGCCGGTTCCGTCAACTGCACGCTGACGGTGGCCGCGTTGGCATTAAAGCTCGCCAGCATGCTCAAGCGTGAAATCTGAACTTGCTCGCACCGATACCGACGCGGAGGCTCCGACGATGACTAATCCGACGTCCCGCGCGCGGCCGGCCGGCGAGGGCGATTCTATCCGGCGTTTCCGAATCCGTCGTACACGAAGGTGGCGGACCGCGACGTGCTGGCGATCCGCGCGTATCTGAATACGGTCGCGCCGGTTCGCTTCACGCCGCCGGCCGACACGTTGACCTTTCCGTTCAATCGACGCTGGCTCATGCTGTTCTGGAATCTGTTCAACTTCGACGAGGGACGCTTTGTGCTCGATCCGAAACAGAGCGCCGAATGGAATCGCGGCGCCTATCTCGTCGACGGTCTCGCACATTGCGGCGAGTGCCATACGCCGCGCAACTTCATGCAAGGCCCGAAGTCGGGCGACCGTTTCTCGGATGCCGCGCAGGCCGGCTGGCATGCGTTCAACATCACGCCGGACAAGCTCGGTGGCATCGGCAACTGGAGCGCCGCTGAAGTCGTTGCTTACCTCGCGACCGGCGTCGCGCAAGGGCGCGCGTATGCAGCGGGACCGATGGCGCGGGTCGTCGAGGACAGCACGCAGTATCTGAGCGCAGAAGATCTGCGCTCGATCGCTGTGTATCTGCGCGCGCTGCCTCCCGTGCGCGGCGGCGTGAAAGACGTCAACGGTGTCAATCATGTCAATGGCGCGCGGCTATACATCGCGAACTGCGCGAACTGCCATCGATGGACCGGCACGGGCATCGGCGCGAATGCGCGAGGCGCTTGTCCGTCGCTGATGCATAACAGTGTGACCGGTGCCGCCGATCCCACGAATCTCGTGTTGGTGATTCTGCATGGCGTCAGCCGCAAGACACAAAACGCGGATATCTTGATGCCGTCATTTGGCGATCAGTTGACTGACGATCAGATTGCCGAACTTGGCGATTACGTGACGAAGCAATTCGGGAATCCTCACGCGTCGATCACGGCGACGCAGGTCGCCCGATTGCGCAGCCAGTCGGGCGGTCAAGCGCGCGGTCGATCACAGTGTCCGCCTTAAGAAGTCGTTAAGGAAACGCGGGCACGATTCGCGGGCGCAGTCGCGACGAAGGTGCGCGTCAACGTGCAACTCGCCGCTGCGTTGTAGTGTCAAAGAGCCTCGAACGATCGACAGCGCTCATACAGGCGATGCTCATCGCACTATCATCGAGAGATGGAGCCTACTCTGGTCACTACCGTTCAACATCACCCTGTGAATCGGGTCGGTCGCGACTTCGTTATCGGCGACCTGCATGGTTGCGTCGACGCGCTGCGCTATCTGCTGCGCGAGGTCGTGTTCGACCCCGCGCGCGATCGTCTTTTTTCGGTCGGCGATCTCGTCGATCGCGGGATGCAGTCCGAAGCAGCGCTCGCCCTGCTCGACAAGCCGTGGTTCTACGCCGTGCTCGGCAATCATGAAGACACGTTGTGCGGAGTCGCTGAAGGGCGCTTACGGCGCAAGTGGTGGTACGACATCGGCGGACGGTGGGGCGAATCCTTGTCCGACGAAAGGCTGCGCGACTACGCGCAGCGGCTGCGGCTGCTGCCGCTCGTGCGCGTGGTCGGCAGCGGCAGCGAACGCTTCAATATTTTGCATGCCGAGTTTTTCGGCAGCGATGCCGAACTCGATCGCGGCGACTTTTCCAATGCAACGCGTCAGCGGATTTTATGGGGACGCGATCTTGCACTGGGCAACTACGATCCCGCGCGCGTGCGCGGTTTGTCCCCCACCTTCTGCGGACACACGCCAGTGCGCGAAGTGGTCCAATGTGGTGCGCAGCTGTTTATCGACACGGGCGCGTTCGGGCAGGGCGGCAAGCTCTCGATTGTCGAAGCCACCACCTTGCAGCGCTGGTCGGTCAGCGTGGAGATCGCGCGCGCGGAAGGGGCGGCGGCGTTCGCGTTGCCTTGAACGATGTACGTTCTCGCACGGCGCACGCCGGTTTGGCGAGCGCGTGTTGCTTGCGCGACCGCGCTTATCCCACCTGATTCAGTTCGAACACCACGTCGATCTCGTGGCCGTTCCAGTTGTATTCGAGGTACGCCGCGTGATGGCAATCGCGCAGCAGCGTGGTGCGGAAGGCGGCGAGACATTCGCCGCTCGCGTCGCGCACCGATGGATAGACGATGCCGGGCGCGCCCGCGGAACGCGCCGCGCGGCCGAGCGCCTGGCCGGCCGTATAGTCGGTGGGCGATAGCACGGCGGGCGCATCGAATAGCGTGCCCGTATTCGACGCGTTTTGCACATCGGCCGTGCGCGTTCCCATGGCCGCTGCCGTTGCCGTTGCCCGTTTCGCGCCCTTCGTACCGGCCGCACGGCGCGCATCATTCGCATCGCCGCGCAAATCGACGACATCGCCTTCTGCCAGTACCGAGTACAGCCGCATCTGCTGACGCAGCGGCGGCTGCCCGGTTGCCGCCAGAAAGAGCGCCGAGTGATAGCGCGTTTCCGCGATTGCGGTGGCGCGCGATGCCGCGCAGTAGAACACGCCGTACGTGCCGTCGGAGAAACGGCTGCCGAGCGGGTTCAGATGCGTGAACGCCGCCATGATCGGCCCCCAGCCCGGACCGAAGCGGCGCTCGTCGCGCGGCACGAGGTCCAGCTCGCCGACTTCGGTGCGCAGACGGTCGTTGGTCATCGCTTCGAGCGCGTACAGCGCGTCGAAGTCTTCGGGCGATGCGACACGGTCGAACAGGTTCACCGCGGGAAAACGCGTCGGCACGACGCGCCAGGCGGGCAGCCACGCGAGCGGCGACGTGGGCCAGCGTTCCTGCCATTGCAATAGCGTCACGCCCAGCCGCCTCGCATTGCGTCGAGATACTGGCGCACGGCGACCAGATCGCTGATGTTGCCGGCCAGCAGCCGGTCGAGCGCGCGGCGGCCGCCGAACGGCGGCGCGCTGTTCGGACGCTTGATCCAGGCGTCCGCGGCGGCCGGCTGCGGCAGCAGGATTTGCAGCGACTTGTAGATGCCGAGCAGAAGCGACAGCCGTTCGAGCGTGTCGCGCCCAAGCCGCGCGGTTTGCGGCTCGGCCTTCCATTTGAAGAACGTCGAGCGGCCCGGCGAGCCCAGCAGCACGATCTGCTCGTCGGTGCTCAAATCCCAGTCGCGGGCGATATTGAAGAACGCGCGCAAGCCCGCCGCCGACATGCCGGCGAGCGTCGGTTCAGTCTGGTTGCGGCGCGAAGGTCGCGCGGCGCCTGAAATATGAGCGGCTGAAGACATAGCCCCGAATCCTGAGATGAGTCCTCAAATGAACTCGACTTTCATCTTAGTCTATTTTTGGAGTTATGCAAGGCTGATATGCGCGCGACGGCAGACGGTGCCGTTCGGCCGACCGGCGATGGCCTTGCGCGCGCCGTCAAGGAGGCCCGCGGGCGTGTTCGTCAATTTCGTCGAAGTGCGGCCGGAGGGCGGCGTTCGGCAAAGCGCTCGCACAGTGAGACGGGGCAGCGGCGGCCTGCGTCGCGCGACCTCATGCGTGCTTCGCGCCGTGTCCGTTTTGTATGCGGCCGACCGCGTCAGGCAATCGTGTCGACGATGCCGCCATCGACGCGCAATGCCGCGCCGGTCGTCGCGGATGCCTGCGGCGAACAGATGTACACGACCATGTTCGCTACTTCCTCGGGCATCGTGATGCGGCGAATGATCGACGTGCCGCGGCTCGAAACGACGAACTCGTCCGCTGCCTGTTCGATCGACTTGTGCTCTTTCTGCGCTGTGTCTTTAAGCATGTCGCGCACGCCGTCGGTCATCGTCGGACCGGGTAGCACCGAGTTGACGGTCACGCCGCTTCCCGCGGCGAACTTCGCGATGCCGCGCGCGATCGACAGTTGCGCCGTCTTCGTGAAGCCGTACGCGAGCATGTCGGACGGAATGTTCAATCCCGACTCGGAAGAAACGAACACGACGCGTCCCCAGTGCCGCTCCATCATGCCCTTCAGGTATGCGCGCGTGAGCCGTACGCCGGACATCACGTTGATCTGGAAGTAGCGCTCCCACTCGTCGTCGCTCGTCGCGAAGATATCGCTCGGGCCATACATGCCGAGATTGTTGATCACGATGTCCGCGGTCGGGACGTCCTTCAGGAATGCATCGCAGCCCGCGCGCGTGCCGAGGTCCGCGGCGATGCCGCGCACGTTTGCGCCGGGCGCGCGTGCACGGATCGTTGCGACGGCTTCATCCACGGCACGCTGATTGCGACCGTTGATGACAGTGTCGGCGCCGGACGCCGCGATGCCGGTTGCGATCGCGAGGCCGATGCCAGCGGTCGACCCGCTGATTGCCGCGGTCTTGCCGGAAAGATCGATATGCATGGCTGTCGTCTCCTCTGAAATGGGATAGGACCTGCGCGGTCCATTTGACTCAGGTCAAATGCGCGCGCGCGAGGCCGGATTCATTCTATGGCCACGTCAAGCTGTTTGTCAGAACGCAAGCCTGCGGCGCGGCGTGACGGGCGCGCTGCCGCGCGTGTACCATCGTTCATGCACTGAGGGTGACTGTGCGCTGCATTCCCTTCGCGTCTTTTGCGTCGTTCTGCATCGTTTCTTGCGTTGCCTTTCGCGTTATTTGCAGGCGCCTTCACCATTCGCCACGTTTGGGGTGATCATGGTTCGTGTGCTGGAAATTGTGCTGAATCTGCCGGAGCCTACCGTCATCGCGTGGCTCGAACAGCACGGGAAATCGCTCGGGCGAATCGATGCCGCGCTGACCGAAGCGGTCGATGCACTGCCCGGTTTCGAGCGTGTTTCTGTCGGTGTCGATGCCGATGCGGCCGATAACACGCCCGCCGATAACGTGGCGCCCCGCACGCTGTATGGCTTCGACAGCGACGGCGTCCTGGCCGGCGCCGGCTGGCGCCTCGTGACCGAAGCGACGGCAGACGGCAGGCGAGCCGTTGCCACGCATCGGGAATGGCATGCGCCGGGCGTCGCGATTTGCGAGGTCGTCTGCGATATCGCGCTCGAACGCGATGCTTCGCTCGACGATGCATTGAACGATGCGCCTCACGAGCTCGCGCGTGCGCTTGGCCGTGCGGGCGAACTGGCGACCGTCGCGACGCTCGGCTGCGAGCGGCGTATCGAATGGCGCCGCGAGACGGCGCAGGGCGTCACCGTCGACGTCGCGTTCGACGTCGTGCACTGTATCCGCGCTCAGCTCGATCCCGCGCTCGCGTTGCGCGAACTGCGCGTTACGACACGGTGGCCCGGCGACGAGGACGATGAAGACGACGAAGCGGCACGAGAGGCACAAGCGGCCGATGCCGATGCATCGCATGACGCCGAAGCTGTCACCAAAGCCTCACCTTCCGTCGATCCCGCCGACGCCGCGCATGCCGCGGCATTCGTGGCGGCACCCGCAGCGGCTTCTCCCGCCGTGCACGCTGCGCGAACGCCCGACGCCGCGTTGGCCGCGCTCTTCTCGGTCGCGAACGAACTTGCTGCCCGGTTGCCGGCATTCCCGGTGCTCGCCGACGCGTTCGACCGCGTCTGCCGCGTCGACGTATCGCGCAACGAAGCGCCGGCGCGGGCCAAGGCGATCGATCTCGCTGGCGCGCGCACGCCGCATCGTGCGTTGCTGGCGATCGAACGCAATATCGCAGACCAATGGTTCGGCAATGAAGCGGCCGTGCGCGATGCACCGGACGTCGAGTTCATTCACCAGATGCGCGTCGCGCAGCGCAGGCTCAAAACCGCAACGAAGATATTTCCCGCGTGGATCGACGACATGTGGACCACGCGCGTCGAGCCGCGCTTCAAATGGCTGAGCGATCTGCTCGGCCAGGCGCGCGACTGGGATGTCTTTACCGATTCGACGCTGCCCGAGCTCGCGAAGGCCGATGTCGATGCGGCCGCCTGGAATGCGACGCGCGAAGCAGCCGAGCGGTGGCGCATGGACGCGCGTGCGCGCGTCCAGGAGGCGATGCGCTCCCCCGCTTATGCGCAGCTCACGCTTGCATGGCTCGAATGGATCAGCGATCTGTCGCTGCGCGGTACGCCCGCAAAGCAGCGTGGCCGCTCGTTGCGCAGCTACGTGCAAAAGCGCATCGCGAGACACTACAAGCACGTGACGCGCGAAACGAAGCTGACCGCGCTCGACGCGGCGACGCGCCACAAGGTGCGCATTCAGGCGAAACGGCTGCGCTATACGCTCGAGTTCTTCGAGCCGATCGTTTCGCACAAGACGCGCCGCGACGCGGCGAAGACCTTGTCGCGCATGCAAAGCGTGCTTGGCGACGGCAACGACGCGGTCGTCGCGCTGCATTTTCTCGAGGAACTCGAGGTGCCACCGTATCAGCTCGGTTTCGCGCGAGGCTGGTGCGAAGCGCTCAAACGTCATACGGCGAGGGAGGGCGAGCGCCTGCTCGCGGACCTCGGCAAGCCGAAGGTCGCAAGCGGCGGTGCAGGAAGCTGAATTTCAGGTGCCGTCGCTATAATGCGCCGGCACTCGCACAACGCAATTCGTTGCACATACAACCATGACAGATCGCGTAGACGAAGACGAGCCGGAACGGGGCGGGCCGCTCGAGCTTGCCGGTTCAGTGTGGTTCAAAGCGGGCGAACAGACGCTCGGCGGCGCGTCGCGCATCGCGCTGCTCGCCGCGATTCGCGAAACCGGTTCGATCACCGGTGCGGCGAAGGCAGTTGGCATGAGCTACAAGGCCGCATGGGATGCGATCGACACGATGAACAACCTCGCGGGCGAACCGCTCGTCATACGGTCGACGGGCGGCAAGGGCGGCGGCGGCACGACGTTGACGCCGCGCGCATCGAGTCTGATCGATACGTTTCGCGCGGTCGAGAGCCAGCATCGCAAGTTTCTCGAACGCGCGGGCGCGGCGATCGAAGGCTTCGCCGGCAACTGGGCGTTGATCGGCCGTATCGGCATTAAGACGAGCGCGCGCAATCAGCTGTTCGGCAAGATCGCGTCGATCCATCGAGGCACGGTCAACGACGAGGTGTCGCTTGCGCTGCCGGGCGGGCAGACCATCGTTTCCGTGTTGACGCACGAAAGCACCGAAACGCTCGGGCTCGAGGAAGGTGTCGCCGCGTTTGCGCTCGTCAAGGCGTCGTGGGTGATCCTGCTGGCCGATGACGGCGCGACGCCCGTGCGGCTGTCCGCGCGCAACCAGTTGCGCGGCACCGTGGCCGCGGTGGCGCGCGGCGCGGTCAATGCGGAGGTCTCGGTGTCCCTCGACGCGACGACGGTGGTGACCGCGGTCATCACGAATGAAAGCGTCGACAAGCTTGCGCTCGCTGAAGGGCAGCCCGTGGTGGCGGCGTTTAAAGCTTCCAGTGTGATTCTTGGGGTGACGGAATAGACCCGCGCAACAACGACATCGGTCAGCCGGCTCAGGCCGACTGCGCCTGCGGCGCAGCCAATGAATCGTGCGCGCGCGATAGCGGCGCGCCGACCATATGACTGCGGCCGTGCGCGGCCTTCCAGCGCGCGCGGACGAACGGCCGCGTATGACCCGACATCTTCATCGCGACATGCTCGACCCAGCGATGTGTCGGGATATGGATATGGTGGAACGCGGCGACGAGTACGACGAGGCTCATCATCACCGGCAATATCGACAGTGGGTTGTGGCTTTGCGTCGTGTGCCGCGCGAGGCGTAAAAAGAGCAGCGCGATTAGCGCGCCCATCATGCAGCCTACGACAGCCTCCGACGGCGAATGCGCTTCGACAACGACGCGCGAGAAGCTGATCACAATGCCGACGCAGAACCCTGCGCCGATGCCGGCCACGCGGATGGGCGGTCGCGTCGGCAACAGGATCAGGAAAAACGCGACCGGATAAATCGCCGTCGACATCATCGCGTGGCCGCTCACGCCCGTGAAATCCCAGTCGCGCACGCCGATGCCCCAACCGAGGAACGCGAGCTTCGTCACGAGCACGACCGATGCGGCGCCGGCAATCAGCGCGAGCCAGCCAAGCGCGAGCCGCGACGAATAGCCGACCGCGAGCCAGAGCGCGATCGCGACGGTCAGCGGCAGCGTCACGCTGGCGCCGCCGCAGCTACTCGTCACATACCAGAAATGGAGTGGCAGGTCGGGCATCGTAAAAAAGCAACAGGCATTGAATGAGCAGGCTTGCGCCGCGCGGCGGCCGCGGCGGCCGCGGCGGCCGATCAGGGAAGTGCTCCGGTAGCGCCGCAGCACCGCGCGCGTATTCTATAAGTAAATAAACGCCGAATTCCACGATATATCGGTGCGACGCGCTGACGAAATCCGTTGCGCGCGTACCCGCGGATTACCTGATTTGCATTCAAGGCTGTTAACGGGTCGGGCGCCTTTTACGTCGACAGCATCGCAGCTGGATTGATGTTATTGTGCAATGCACAAGAGCCCTCATCTGCAGGCAGACACCGATCCTTTTTGCGAGGTATGCATGGCAAAAAGTCTGACAAAAATATGGCTCGGCGGCCTGAAACGGTTGATCGCCATCCAGAAAGAACATGCGCATGCGACGTTGAAGCGGACGTCCAGGCGACCCGCGCGGCCCGCTGCGACGCGGCCTCCGGTCAAGGTACGCAAGACGGCGGCGCGCGATGCGCAGCACGCGGGCAAACGCGAATCGCGCGTGCGGCCGCGTGCGGCGGCGTGGGCGGGCGGCACGTGGACGCGCTCGTTCCACTCGGCGCCGGCAGCGCCCGGCCGGCTCGTGAATCATCTGCAGTACGGCCTCTATCTGCCGGCCGGCAAACCGCAGCGCGGCGCGCCGCTCGTCGTGATGTTGCACGGCTGCAAGCAGACCATCGACGAATTCGCTGAAGGCACGCGGATGAACCTGCTCGCGGATCGCTTCGGCTTCGCGGTCGTCTATCCCGAACAATCGAAGCACGCCCACGCGCATCGCTGCTGGCATTGGTATGACGATTCGGACAACGCCGGCGGCGCGGAGGCGCTAGCCGTCGTATCGCTCGTCGATGCGCTGGTTGCCGAACATGGCCTCGACCCGGAACGCGTGTATGTCGCGGGCCTGTCGGCCGGCGCCGGCCTCGCATCGCTGCTCGCGATGCGCTATCCCGAGCGGTTCGCGGCCGTCGCGCTGCATTCGGGCCCGGCATTCGGCGAAGCACATTCGGGTATCACGGCAATGGACGTGATGCGCCGTGGCGCGCGCCAGGATCCGGTTGGGCTCGTCGATCGTGCCGCTGACGTCGATGCGTATCCGGGCATGCCCGCGATCATCATGCAAGGCGAAGGCGACCCCGTGGTCGCGCCGGTCAATGCCGATCAGCTGGCCACGCAGTTTCTGCGGCTCAACGGCCTCATCGACGCGAGCGGTGTCCGCAAGGCGGGCGAAACAAAAGAGGATCGTAAAGCGACCGTCGTGACGCGCGACTTCGTTCGCGGCGGGCGGCGCGTCGTGCGCCTGTGCCGCGTTCAGGGTCTCGGCCACGCCTGGAGCGGCGGCGACGATGCTGTGCCGTTCCATTCGTCGAAGGGGCCCGATGCGAGCAGTCTGATATGGGAATTCTTCCGATATCAGCGGCGCAGCGCGGCGCAAGAAGGCGCCGCAAAGCAGCAGCGCGCCGACCGTGGCGGCTTTTACACCTCTCCTTAAAGAAAAGCTGGTGTTGGGTTCGGGTTTTCCCTATAATGCAGAGCAACAACTAAGGGTTATCCCTTGGATTGACTCTTACAAGGGGTTGAACCATGTACCTGCTGAGCCGCCTTTTCCTGTTCCTCACGAAATCCGCTGACGAAGTCGCGAAAGAACGCCAGGACGCGTACCTGTCGGAAGCAACCGATTTGTACGACCTCGAATTCCGTATGCGCAAGCTCGATCGCGAAGCGCAACGCCGTCAACCGGCGTGGATGAGCCAGCAATAAGCATTGGTTGACCGCGGGCGTGCGCCGGTCGGCCGAACGGCTGGCCGATTTCTGCGCGGCTTCGGCGCGACTTCAGCGCCAGCGCAGCGTAACTTCAGCGCTTTCGAGGCCGCACACGCCCAAAGCGCTCGAGCGTCAACTGCCGCGCTTGCGCATGGTCGACTATCGGCGGCGGATAATTCTCCCCGAGTACCACGCCCCATTCCGCCAACTGTTCCGCGCCCGCCAGCCATGGCGCGTGTATCCATTTCGGCGGCACTTTCTCAAGTTGCGGCAAATAGCGCTTGATAAAGCGCCCCTGCGGATCGAACTGCTCCGACTGCGTGACGGGATTGAAGATGCGAAACCACGGTTGCGCGTCGCATCCCGTCGACGCCGCCCATTGCCAGTTGCCGTTGTTCGCCGACAGGTCGAAGTCGTTCAGCATCTCGGCGAAGTACTGTTCGCCGAGATGCCAGTCGAGACCCAGATCCTTCACGAGAAAGCTCGCGGTCACCATGCGCAGACGGTTATGCATATAGCCGGTCGTATTGATTTGCAGCATGGCGGCGTCGACAAGCGGATAGCCGGTGCGCGCTTCGCACCAGGCCGTGAACGCGGCGTAGGCTTGATGGCCGCGCTCCCAGCGCACGCTGTCGAACTCGGGCTTGAACGGCGCACCGTCTGCAACTTGCGGGTGATGCGTAAGAATCATGAAATAGAAGTCACGCCAGATCAGCTCGGTCAGCCATGCGGCGGCGCCGCCACCGTCCGGCTGCAGCGACCGGTCGTTGGCGAGCCGTACGAGCGTGCGAATCGATACGGTGCCGAAGCGCTGATGCACGGACAGATAGCTGGGGCCCGCGGCGGCCGGGAAATTGCGGCGGTCCGCGTAGCTATCGATACGCGTCAGAAAGTCTCCCAGTAGCTGTTGTGCGCCGCTCATGCCCGGCGGCAACTTCAGATCGGCGAGATTGCTGCGTTCGAAGCCCAACTGGCTCAGCGACGGTATACCGTGGTCGAGCTCCGCCGGCGGCTTCGCGAGGCTCTTCGCGTAACGTTCGACCGGGTATGGCTTGAGGTCGAACGGCGTCAGCTTCCTGAGCCACGCATTGCGATACGGCGTGAAAACCGTAAGCGGCTTGTTCTGGCCGTTCAGCACCTCGTCTCGCTCGAAAATCGCCTGATCCTTGAACGTGATCAGCTCGCGCTGCGCGTCGCGCAGGCGGTCAGCGACGGTTTCATCGCGCTCGATCGCCGACGGTTCGTAATCGTGATTCGTGAATACGGCGTCGATCTTCAGACGTTCCGCGAGCTTGGGGATCGCGTCGCGCGGATCGCCGTGCGAAACGATCAGCCCGCCATGTCCGTCGCGCAGCGACCGGTCCAGTTCAGCGACGCTTGCAACGATGAAATCGACGCGCCGGTCCCGCGGCATCTGCTTCGGATTCCGTTCGCGTGCGCGATCGATCAGCGGTTGCAGGATCGTCGTATCGAAGACGAAGACGCACCAGACGTGCCGGCAATGCTTGAGCGCGTAGTAAAGCGCAGCGTTGTCGCCGGTGCGTAGATCGCGGCGAAACCAGACAAGGCCGTGGTCGAAGGAAGCGTCGAGTTGCCGCGGTTCGGTCATCGTGATGGGATCGGGCGATAGAAGAGGGTAAGCCGGCGAGACAGCAAATGCCGAGCTGTGCCGGGTGGAGCCGGTGCAAGAAAAGCGCCTGCTCGAACTGCGCATCGGCTGCAGCTTTCAATCGTGCGCCGCCACGAAAGGACTACCCTCGTTCGAGATGTTCATTGAGCGCCCCGCGCAACTGCGCGAGGTCGTCGCGCAAGCGCACGACGAATTCCAGTGCCTGGCCCGTGGCGCCGAGAATTCCGGTTGGCACCTCACGCGCGGCGCGCTTGAGCGATGTACCGGCTTTCGTCAGGCGGATAAAGACGAGCCGCTCGTCGTCGGTGCCGCGCGTGCGCTCGACGTAACCTTGCGCTTCGAGACGCTTGAGCAGCGGTGTAATCGTCGCGGAATCGAGATTGAGGCGCGCGGCGATATCCTTGACCGTCACGTCGTCGCCTTCCCACAGTACGAGCATCGCAAGATATTGCGGATAGGTCAGGCCGAGCCTGTCGAGCAGCGGCTTGTAGGCTTTCGTCATTGCAAGCGACGCCGAATACAATGCGAAGCAGAGCTGGGTGTCGAGCGTAAGCGGTAAAAGCGGGCGCTGGGTCATGATGCATCTCGGCGTAGGAATGCAAGAGAGCGGCAGGAGAGCGGCGAGAGCGCGCGAATTGATCGCGTGCTAAGCATTGTGCCGCAATCGGGCGACGCTGGCGAGCACGAGCCGAGCCGTGCCGCCGCGGAATCAGACGACCGGCGGCGGCGCCGGCTGTCCGGTTCCCTGGACGCCGAAGCAGCCGCGATACGTTGCATAGAACGAGCAATAGAGCATGGTCGTGACGATGATCGATGCCGGCATCAGCACGATCAGCGCGAGGTCGCTGGCGCCGAGCGCCTGCAGCAGCGTGGACAGCCCGAGCGATACGGTGATTGCCACCGCGAACCACAGCACGCCGTACACGACGAATGCCCCGCGGTTGCGCCAGCAACTGACGATGCTGAAGAACATAGCCTTGACCGGTGGCACGTCGTGCCACGCTGCGAGTATCGGCGAGAACCAGAACAGCATCGCGACGGGCACGTAGAAAGCGAGCGCGGTGAGGACCGCGAGCGGCAGGTTGCTGGTCGCGAGCGCCTCCTGCTGCATCGCTTCGCCGTTCACCATGAGCCGCAGCAGCACGCCGCCGTCGGCAAGCGCGGAGCCTGCCAGCACGAGCGCCATCGCGACGATATAGAGGCATCCCAACAGCAGCAGGCGTTTGGTGACCGTCGAGCCATATGAGCGGAAGCCATCGACGAGGATGGTTGGGAACACCGGCTTACCCGCGATCGTATCGCGGCATGCCGCCATAAAGCCGACCGCGATGCCGGGAATCAACGCGAGCGGCAACACGGCGCCGATTACGGGAATCAGCGAAATCAGCGTCATCGCGAGCAGGTACGCGAAGAATAGCGTCAGGAACGCGAGCGGGTTCTTGCGGAACAGCCATATGCCCTGCCGGAACCACACATAGCCGGTCTTCGCGGGGACTTCGATCAGTTGCATGAGGTGTGAATGCCTGGGAGTGCGACGCCTTGCAGACGTTCGCGAAGAATGCGCTCGAAATGACCGGGGTCATGCGGTTTCAGTAGTTCGGCCGCGCGCGGCATATGGAAATCATACAGGCGCGAGACCCAGAAACGGTACGCGCCCGCACGCAGCATATCGCCCCAGTGGCGATTTTCCTCGTGCGTGAGCGGACGGACAGTCTGATACGCACGCAGCAATGCTTCGACACGTGCGTCGTCGAGACGCCCGGTCTGCAGATCGACGCACCAGTCGTTGACGGTGACCGCGACGTCGAAAAGCCATTTATCGCAGCCCGCGAAGTAGAAGTCGAAGAAGCCGCCGAGGCGCACTTCATGCCCGGTGCCGGGAGCGGCGTGCGCGAATAGCGCGTTGTCGCGGAACAGATCGCAGTGGCATGGGCCGCCGGGCATCGCGGCATAGTCGGCCGATGCAAAGAACGCGTGCTGATGCGCGAGTTCGTCCGTCAGCAGCGCGCGTTGCGCCTCGTCGACGAAGCGCAGCAGGGCCGGCACTGTTTCTTCCCACCAGGCGAGGCTGCGCAGGTTCGGTTGATGATGCGCGAAGTCGCGACCCGCGAGATGCATGCGCGCGAGCATCTGCCCGACTTCGACGCAATGCTCGACGCCGGGCGCCAGTTGCGGCGCGCCTTCGAGCTTCGTGACGATGGCCGCAGGCTTGCCGTGCAGCATGCCGAACAGCGCGCCATCGTCGCGCGGCACCGGGTCCGGCACTGGCACGCGATGCGCGGCGAGATGCCGCATCAGGTCGAGATAGAACGGCAACTGGCGGTCGGTCAGCTTTTCGAAGATCGTCAGGACGTATTCGCCGCGCGAAGTCGTCAGAAAGAAGTTGCTGTTTTCAATGCCGGACGTAATGCCGCGAAATTCGACGACGTCGCCGAGGTCATAGTGGCGCAGCCATTGCGCGAGTTGGGCTTCGGTTACAGCAGTGAAGACGGCCATGCGGAAAACATCGGTCGGGTTGGTGGGCTGGCGTTCTCGGGCTGCCAGTCGGGTGGTCGAGGGTGATGAACCGGTTGTAGCGTGCGTTTATGCGATGACGCGAATCATGCGCGGTGCTTGCATGGACAGGTCCGGTGTCTCCGGGCCGTGATCTTCGCGCGCACCGCGTGCAACGTTCGTTCAGTACTTGATGTTGAAGGACGGCAGGCGCGTGGTCGGGTGCGAGCTATCGTGGACTTGCGGCGAGGTGTCGATCGGCGCGCTCATCTGGTAGCGCGTGCCGAAGTTCGAGCGCACGTCGATTTCGACAGGCTTGCCGCGATCGCGGTATTCGGTGATCTCGGTGCCGTTGCCGCTGCGTTCGTAGAAGCTCGGCGTGCGCGGCACGTTGATATCCACCTTGGAGCTGACTTCCGCCGCGGGGCGGTTGATCGCGTCCAGATCCGGCAGACCCGCCCGCTCGTTCGCGGACATCGGGGCGGTCGCCTGCTGCTGCGCAGGCGGCACCTGGTCGGCAGCGGCGGGCTGCGCGAGCGCGGCCCCTGACACGGCGAAAGCCAGTGCGACGGCAGCGGGAAGGAGGGGCTTCATGGTGGTTCTCCGAGAGGGTGATGCGATTCTAGCAAATCCGGTTCGGCCGACGGCCGTCTACGCCTTATTTTGCGCCGCTTTCGACGATTGTGCGCGGCGCGTCGGCGCGCCCGCATTGGCGGCGTGGCGGCCGGTCGGCCGGCGCGGGTTCCGTGGTAATGTGAGCCTATCAACCGAGGCACGTGAAATGAACTACGAGACCAATCAGCGCCTGGTGCAGACGCCGGCCAGCGCGTACACGACGGAGGCGTTCGACGATCCGACCGAGGCTGTCACGCGTCTTTCCGCAATATATGAAGCGAACACGTCGTTCCTGCGCGATGCTTTCGCGCGCTATCGGCGCAACGAAGCATTCGAGCGCCGCGTGCGCGCGTGCTATCCGTTCGTGCGCGTGCGTACCGAAGTCAACACGCACGTCGACTCGCGCCGTTCGTATGGATTTGTCGCGGGCCCGGGCGTATTCGAAACTACCGTGACACGGCCCGACCTGTTCGGTAATTACTATCGCGAACAATTGCGGCTGCTGGCGAAGAACCATCATGTGGCGATCGAAGTGGGCGTCTCGGACCAGGCCATTCCGATCCACTTTGCGTTTGCCGAGGGCATCCACCTCGAGGGCGATCTCGACCGCGACCGCCTCGTCATGATGCGCGATGTGTTCGATACGCCGGACCTCGCGCTGCTCGACGACCGGATCGTCAACGGTACGTACGAACCGATGCCGGGAGAACCGCATCCGCTCGCGCTGTTCACGGCGGCCCGCGTCGATTTCTCGCTGCATCGGCTCAGGCACTACACGGCCACGTCGCCGACGCACTTCCAGAACTATGTGTTGTACACGAACTATCAGTTCTACATCGACGAGTTCGTGAAGCTCGGCCGTACGATGATGGCGCATACCGACGATGCGGAATTGCGCGCGTATCGCGCCGAGTACACGTCGTTTGTCGAGCCCGGCGACGTGATCACGTACAACGCGAATCTCGGCGAGCAGGAGAGCGAAGGCACGTCGCCGCCGCGGCTGCCGCAGATGCCGGCCTATCACCTGAAGCGCGCGGACGGCGGCGGCATCACGATGGTCAATATCGGCGTCGGGCCGTCGAATGCAAAGACGATCACCGACCATATTGCGGTGCTGCGTCCGCATGCGTGGGTCATGCTCGGCCATTGCGCGGGGCTGCGCAATACGCAGCGACTCGGCGACTACGTGCTGGCGCACGGCTATGTGCGGGAAGATCACGTGCTCGATGACGATTTGCCGCTGTGGGTGCCGATTCCGGCGCTCGCCGAAGTGCAGGTCGCGCTCGAGCGCGCGGTTGCGCAGGTCACACGGCTCGACGGCGTGGAACTGAAGCGCGTGATGCGCACGGGGACGGTGGCGAGCGTCGATAACCGCAACTGGGAATTGCGCGACCATCGCGAGCCGGTGCAGCGGCTATCGCAAAGCCGCGCGATTGCGCTCGATATGGAAAGCGCGACGATTGCGGCGAACGGATTCCGCTTCCGCGTGCCGTACGGCACGTTGCTGTGCGTATCGGACAAGCCGCTGCATGGCGAGCTGAAGTTGCCCGGTATGGCCGATCAGTTTTATCGTGCGCAGGTGGACCAGCATCTGCAGATCGGGGTGGCGGCAATGGAGTTGCTGCGGGCCGATGGCTTGCATCGGTTGCATAGCCGGAAGTTGAGGAGTTTCGCGGAAGTGGCGTTTCAGTGAGTGTGAGCGCATTGGCGTCTGTCACGAGGACAGTCGGCATGCTGACCGGTGGGGCTGAGTTTCGCGTGTCGACGCGTCCTGTGTTGACGGACTTTGTTCCGCGGCCATCAACAGTGCAAATTTTTAGTTGCAGGGTTTCTTCGTCGTAGTAAAGGATGGTTGCGCTAGTTGACGTCGCCATTCCTCAGCCTCTGCAGGATTGGACCTCTTTCAAAGGCGCGCGCGATGATGTTTCAACGAAAGAAATACGCAAAGGCCTACAGAAAACCCAACCCAACCAACCCGATCACGCTTCCCGCCGCCAGCAGCCACAACGGATGAATGCGCGTCGTGAACGAAAGCGCCGCGCAAACTCCCGTGATGTTCCACGCGAGCCACGTCGAATCCGACGCGCGCGCAATCAGCACCGCACTTGCCGCAACGAGCCCCGCGGTGACCGGCACGAGCCCCTTCTGCGCGATGCTGCGCCACGGCCGGTCCTTGAAGCGCTCCCACGCGTGCAACGCGAGCGCCGTGACGAGCGACGACGGACCGAACTTCGCAATCGATGTGACGAGCACGCCCGCCCAGCCGGCCACGTGCCAGCCGACCAGCGTGACGACCATCATGTTCGGTCCCGGCGCCGCCTGCGCGAGCGCGAACAGCGCGCTGAATTCGCTGGCCGGCATCCAGTGATGGACATCGACCACCTGCCGCTGCATCTCCGGCAGGATCGTATTGCCGCCGCCGAACGCGAGCAGCGATAGCTGGCTGAAGATCAGCACGAGCGCGACGAGCGTGGCGATCATCGTCCGGCTCCGCTCGAGGACTTCGAGGACTTCGCAGCCGCGTGCGCAGCAAGCGCGATGCTGAGCGGCGTGAGCACGAGCATCGTCGGCAGCAACGGAAAGCGCATGACCGCGATCGCCACGAAGCCGAGCGCGGCGATGCCGGCCGCGACCGGGTTGCGCCGCAGCGGCATCAGAATCTTTGCAGCCATCGCGATCAGCAAGCCTGCGGCCGCCGCTGCAAGGCCGGCGAACAGATGCTGAACATGCGGATCGTTTTGCGTGTGTTCATAAAGCACACCGAGTGCGATCACGACGAGCGATGGCCCGGCAATCAGACCGAGCAGCCCCGCGAGCGCGCCGCGCCAGCCGTGAAAGCGCATGCCGATCGCAACCGACAGGTTGATTACGTTGCCGCCCGGCAGAAACTGGCACAGCCCGAGCAGATCGGTGAACTCGGCGCCGGACAGCCAGCGGTGCCGTTCGACGACGGTGCGCCGCGCAAGCGGCAACGCGCCGCCGAACGACGTGAGCCCGAGGCCGAGGAAGCCTTTGAACAGATCGCCGACGGTAGGGACGCAATTCGGAGCGACGTCGCTTTCGGGCAACGCTTGCGTATTCGAGGCCGACGTAGCCGACGCGCCCGACGTGCGCGACGCCGCCGGCGCGGAAGAGGAGGAGTGTTGATTCATTAAATCGCCCCTTGGTACAGGCTACGGAGGTTAGCGCTGTTCGCGAGCAATACAAAACGATTTTTTGGGCGCTTGCTTGTGACTTGAACTCACAAGCATAATCGTGGGCATGACGCGCAAGCTACCCCCGTTTCCCGCGCTGCGCGCGTTCGAAGCCGCGGCGCGCCGCGAAAGTTTCAGCGCCGCCGCGGACGAACTCCATGTGACGCACGGTGCAATCAGCCGCCAGGTCGCCGCGCTCGAAGCATGGGTCGGCGTGCAGGTGTTCGACCGCATCGGCAAGCGCGTGCGGCTTACCGACGGCGGCCGCCGTTATCTTGCGCAGGTGCAGACCGCGTTCGATAATCTCGCGTCCGCGACTGAACAGTTGCGCGATACCGGCGTCGTGCACGTGCTGCGCGTCAACGCATTGCCGACCTTCGCAATGAAATGGCTGCTGCCGCGCCTGAGCCAGTTCCAGCGCATCGCGCCGAACGTCGAACTGCGTCTTGCGACATCGAATGCGCCGGTCGAGTCGATCGACGGCTTCGACATCGCAGTGCGGCGCGGTCCCGCGCATTGGCCCAACTGCGTGAGCGGCCATTTTCTCGACGAAAGCGAAGTGCCGGTCTGCAGTCCGGCGCTGTTGAAGCGCTCGCCGATCCGCGTGGCCGACGATCTTTCGCGTCACGTGCTGCTGCATTCCGATACGCGCCCCGACGCATGGCGCCAGTGGCTCGCTACCGCGGGCGTGAAATCGAAATGCCGCAAGAAGCAATCGTTCGACCACTTCTATCTGGCGCTGCAGGCGGCCGTCGACGGCCTTGGCGTCGCGCTCGGGCCGCTGCCGATCATCGACGACGAACTCGCGTCGGGGCGTCTCGTGATGCCGCTGGAAGGGCCGCGCATCGCGTTGCGCGGCTATTGGTGGGTGGCGCGGCGCGAAGTGGCCGATGCACCGCTGGTTACGCAGTTCTGCCGCTGGCTCGAAGCGCAGTCGCAACAGACAGGCGCGCGCTAGCGCGCGCACCGCCATTCGCGATAAAGCGTTGCAGCGTTACAGGTAGAACATCCGGTCTTCGTCCGACTTGGTCGGATGCACCTCGGCCTCTTCGCGTTCTTCATAGAACGACAGCACGGCTTCGAGCACCTGGTCCGGGTCGTCGATCACCTGCATGAGATTCATGTCTTCGGGATTGATGAGGCCCATCGGCACGAGTGCTTCCTGGAACCAGCCGAGCAGACCCTTCCAGAATTCGGCGCCGACCAGAATGATCGGCACATGACGCGACTTCTTCGTCTGAATGAGCGTGAGCACTTCGGCCAGTTCGTCGAGCGTGCCGAAGCCGCCCGGCATGACGATCACCGCGTCGGAGTTCTTCACGAACGTCACCTTGCGCGTGAAGAAATGCCTGAAGCGCAGCGAAATATCCTGCCATTGGTTGCCCGACTGCTCGTGCGGCAATTCGATGTTGAGACCGACCGACGGCGCCTTGCCCGCATGCGCACCTTTATTCGCCGCTTCCATGATGCCGGGGCCGCCGCCGGAGATGACCGCGAATCCCGCATCGGACAGTTTGCGTGCTATTTGCGTGGCGAGTTTGTAGTAAGGCGAGTTCGGTTTCAGACGCGCCGAACCGTAGATACTGACGGCCGGCCGGATCTCCGACAGGTACTCGGTCGCCTCGATAAACTCTGCCATAATCGTGAACATCTGCCACGATGCGCGCGCCTTCTTGGCCGTTGCGCGCTCTTGATCTGCGAGTGAACGCAGACTCGGAATTACTTTTCTCTTAGTCATAATGCCTGAAGAACGAGATCTGGAAGCTGGGCTCAACACCGACCTGCAAGCCAAACCGGCAGCCGATGCAAAGCATGGACCGGGAACGGCACTGGAAGGTAAGACCCTGCTATTGGTCGACGGTTCGAGTTATCTGTACCGGGCCTATCATGCGATGCCTGATTTGCGCGGCCCCGATGGTGCACCGACGGGCGCGCTGTACGGCATCATCAACATGCTGCGCCGCATGCGCAAGGAAGTCACGGCAGAGTATAGCGCGTGCGTGTTCGACGCGAAGGGCAAGACCTTCCGCGACGACTGGTACCCGCAGTACAAGGCCAACCGCCCGCCGATGCCGGACGACCTGAGCCGGCAGATCGAGCCGATTCATGTGGCGGTGCGCGCGCTCGGCTGGCCGCTTCTGATGATCGACGGCGTCGAGGCCGACGACGTGATCGGCACGCTTGCGAAACAGGCCGAGAAGCACGGCATGAAGGTGGTCGTTTCCACCGGCGACAAAGATCTCGCGCAGCTCGTGACTGACCATGTCACCCTCATCAATACGATGACGAACGAGACGCTCGATCGTGAAGGCGTGCTCGCCAGGTTTGGCGTGCCGCCCGAGCGGATCGTCGATTATCTGTCGTTGATCGGCGATACCGTCGACAACGTGCCCGGCGTCGAGAAGTGCGGTCCGAAGACGGCCGTCAAATGGCTCACGCAATTCGAAACGCTTGATGGCATCGTCGCACATGCGGCCGAGATCAAAGGTGCGGTAGGAGACAATCTGCGCCGTGCGCTCGATTTCCTGCCGATGGCGAAGAAGCTCGTGACCGTCGACACGGCGTGCGATCTGACCCAGCATATCGATTCGATCGAAGCGTCGCTCGCGTCGCGCGAGGAAGCGCGCGACGAACTGCGCGATGTTTTCACGCGGCATGGCTTCAAGACCTGGCTGCGCGAAGTCGAAGCGGCGGAAGCGGTCGAAGGGCCGGGCGCAGGCGAGACGCCCGCGCCGGTCATCGATGGCGTGCGCCACTACGAGACGGTCCAGACGTGGGAAAAATTCGACGAGTGGCTCGTGAAAATCGACGCGGCGGAAATAACCGCGTTCGATACCGAAACGACGTCGCTCGATCCGATGGTCGCCGAACTCGTGGGCTTGTCGGTATCGGTCGAGCCGGGGCATGCGGCATATATTCCGGTCGCGCATCGCGGCCCCGATGCGCCGGTGCAGTTGCCGCGCGACGAGGTGCTCGCGAAGCTCAAGCCGTGGCTCGAAAGCGCGGATCGGAAAAAGGTCGGCCAGCATCTGAAATACGATGAGCAGGTGTTGGCGAATTACGGCATCGCGATGGAGGGTATCGAACACGACACGCTGTTGCAGTCGTACGTGCTCGAATCGCACCGTTCGCACGATATGGACGGTCTCGCGCTGCGTCATCTGGGCCTGAAGACGATCAAGTACGAGGACGTCGCGGGCAAGGGCGCGCAGCAGATCGGATTCGACGAAGTCGCGCTCGAACAGGCCGCGGCCTATGCAGCCGAAGATGCCGATATCACCTTGCAGCTGCATCAAACGCTCTATCCGCAGGTGAAGGCCGAAGCCGGGCTCGATTTCGTCTACGCCAGCATCGAATTGCCGACCGCGCGCGTGCTGCGCAAGATGGAGCGCAACGGTGTGCTGATCGACGCGCAGAAGCTGCAGCAGCAAAGCAACGAGATTGCGCTGCGCCTCATCGAGCTCGAAAAGGAAGCGTACGTGCTCGCGGAAGGCGAATTCAATATGGGCTCGCCGAAGCAGATCGGGCAAATCTTCTTCGAGAAGCTGCAACTGCCGGTGATCAAGAAGACGCCGAGCGGTGCGCCGTCCACCGACGAGGAAGTGCTGCAAAAGCTTGCCGAAGATTACCCGCTGCCGAAGCTGCTGCTCGAGCATCGCGGCCTGTCGAAGCTGAAGTCGACCTACACGGACAAGCTGCCGCGCATGGTCAACGCGCGCACCGGCCGCGTGCATACGAATTACGCGCAGGCGGTTGCGGTGACGGGCCGACTTGCATCGAACGATCCGAACCTGCAGAACATTCCGGTGCGCAGCGGCGAAGGCCGGCGCATCCGCGAAGCGTTTATCGCGCCGCCGGGCCACAAGCTCGTGTCGGCCGACTACTCGCAAATCGAACTGCGCATCATGGCCCACATTTCGGGCGACGAGTCGTTGCTGAGCTCGTTCGCACAAGGCGAGGACATCCACCGCGCCACTGCGTCCGAAGTGTTCGGCGTCACGCCGATCGAAGTGAGTTCCGACCAACGTCGCATCGCGAAGGTGATCAACTTCGGTTTGATCTACGGCATGAGCTCGTTCGGGCTCGCATCGAACCTCGGCATCACGCGCGATGCGGCGAAGCTTTATATCGACCGCTATTTCGCGCGCTATCCGGGCGTCGCACGCTATATGGACAACACGCGCGCGAGCGCGAAGGCGAAGGGCTATGTGGAGACGGTGTTCGGGCGCCGTCTGTGGCTGCCCGAGATCAACGGCGGCAACGGGCCGCGCCGGCAGGCCGCCGAACGCGCGGCGATCAACGCGCCGATGCAGGGCACCGCGGCCGATCTGATCAAGCTGTCGATGATCGCCGTGCAGAAGTGGCTCGACGAATCGCGTATCGGCACGCGCATGATCATGCAGGTGCACGACGAACTGATACTCGAAGTACCCGATGAAGAGCTGTCCCAGGTTCGCGAGCGGCTGCCCGAGCTGATGTGCGGCGTCGCGTCGCTGAAGGTGCCGCTTGTCGCGGAAGTCGGCGCGGGCGCGAACTGGGAAGAGGCGCATTGAGGTTCATCCGCGGCTCACGCCGCGGCGACGTCTAACTCGTGGATCAGAAACCGGAGAGTCTCGATGCATCGTATCGTCGTCGTTGGTGGGGGAGCGGGCGGGCTGGAACTGGCCACGCGCCTCGGTGACCGTTATGGCCGCGGCAAGCGGGCCGAGCACGCGAGCGTGCACGTCACGCTGGTCGATCGCTATAAGTCGGAGGCCAAGCGGTCTTAGGAAGACAAAACATTCTACCAACTCCTTGGCTCACAGAACGACATGGCTACGATCCGACTTATGCGGCGCAGGCGCGCTGGCATGGTTTCGATTTTCAGCAGGGCGAGCTCAAGAAGCTCGATCGCACGGCGAAACGCATCACGCTCGGCGCCATAGCGGACGACGACGGCGCGGAGTTGTTGCCGCAGCGCGTGCTCGGATACGACACGCTTGTGATCGCGATCGGCAGCACGACGCATTTCTTCGGCGTGCAGGGCGCGCAGGAGAATTCGATTGCGCTCGATACGGTGCCGCAGGCCGAGCGATTCCGCAAGCGCTTGATCGCGGCGTGTGTGCGGGCGGAGTACCGGACCGAGCACGAGACCGAGCACCAGACTGAGCATGCGGGCGAACTCAGGATGGCGCAGCAGGCCGAGGCTCAGTCGGTCGCCGCGGCGGACGTGGCGCAAGCGCAAGGGCAGGCTCAAACCCAGGCTCAAACCTTTGCCGCACAGCAGGGCGGCCCGCGCATTCAGGTTGCCATCGTCGGCGGCGGCGCGACCGGCGTGGAACTATCGGCCGAACTGCGCAATACCGCGCACGTGTTGTCCGCGTATGGCTTGCACAAGCTCGATCCGCGCCACGATATCGGCATCGTGCTGATCGAAGCGGGCCCGCGCATTTTGCCCGCGCTGCAGGAGCGCGTGTCGACGGCGACGACGGAATTGCTGACGAAGCTCGGCGTGCAGGTGATGGTCGGCGAGACCGTCGCTGAAGTCGCCCCTGGTGTCGTGCGCACCGCGAGCGGCAAAACCATGCGCGCCGATCTGACAGTCTGGGCGGCCGGTATCAAGGCGCCCGCCGTGCTCGGCGAACTCGACGGCCTGCCCGTTAACCGGCTTGGCCAACTGGTCGTGCGACGTACGCTGCAAACCGAAATCGACGACGACATCTTCGCGCTCGGCGACTGCGCAGCCTGCCCGTGGCCCGGCAACGAGCGCAACGTGCCGCCGCGCGCGCAGGCCGCGCATCAGCAGGCGAGCTTTCTGCTCAAGGCGATCGCAGACCGGCTCGCAGGCCGCCCGTTGCAGGAGTTCACGTATCGCGATTTCGGCTCGCTCGTATCGCTGGGCCATTTCAGCGCGGTCGGCAATCTGATGGGCGGCGTGATTGGCGGCAACTTCCTGATCGAAGGTCTGTTCGCGCGTTTCATGTACATGTCGCTTTATCGGTTACATATCGCCGCGTTGCACGGCTATGCGCGGATGGTGCTCGATACGTTCGCCCACTGGCTGCATCGCACGACGTCGCCTCGCGTGAAGTTGCACTGAGTCGCGGCGAACCGCGAGCCTGAGGCTCCGCCACTTCTGCAAGCCGCCGCACAGGAGGCGTATCCTGTTGCGGTTTCGGCCATCCGCTTGTCCGCTCTCGCATGCATCGATGATGCCGGCCGAATGCTGGTCACCGCTGTTCAACATTGGTCGTTCGACATTGGCCGTTCGACTTTGCCGCTTATCGAGGAGCGCAGCATGCTGAAGCCTGAAATCGACAGTTTGATTCCGCACGTCCCTTTCAATCGCCGCACGTTCATCAAGGCCGCCATCGGCACCGGCTTTGCGGCGTCGGTGCTGCCGGTTTCCGCGCAAACCGTCCATACCGACAGCGAAGGCCTCGAAGCGGGCGAAGTGGGCATCCATTCCGGCGATACGCTGGTGCCCGCCTATCGGGCGCAGCCGAAGGGCAAGACGCATTTGCCGGTCATCATCGTCGTCCATGAAATCTTCGGCGTGCACGAGCATATTGCCGATGTATGCCGGCGTTTCGCGAAGGCCGGCTACCTCGCGATCGCGCCGGACCTGTATGTGCGGCAAGGCGACGCGTCCGCTTACACGAGCATGCAGCAGTTGAACGAGCAGCTAGTCAGCAAGGTGCCGGACGAGCAGGTCCTGCAGGATCTCGATGCGACCTTCGCGTGGGCCGGCGAGCATAACGGCGATCTGAACCGCGTCGGCTTGACGGGCTTCTGCTGGGGCGGGCGCATCGCGTGGCTCTATGCGGAGCACAATCCGCGTCTGAAGGCGGCGGTCGCATTTTATGGGCGCGTGGTCGGCACGCCGACGACGTTGCAGCCGTCGAATCCGATCGACCACGTCGGTGATCTGAAGGTGCCCGTGCTCGGCTTGTATGGTCGTCAGGACCAGAGCATTCCGCAGGACACGCTCGACAAAATGAAAGGGCTGATCGCGCAGGCGCCGCAGCAGGCGCGCGGTTCGCAGTTCGTCGTGTACGACGATGCAGGGCATGCTTTCTTCGCGGATTATCGGCCGAGCTATCGGAAGGCCGATGCGCAAGACGCCTGGCGCCGTGTGCTTGCGTGGTTCAGGCAGCACCGCGTTTGAGCTGAAGTACGCGGCGTGTAACGGGCGCGCCGCCGCCCGGCGCGTTCGCGATATCCCGCCTGTCTACTGCGCCCGGGCTCGAGCCTAAGGCTTGGCCCCAGTCGCAACCGGCCGGGCCGGGTCCGCACTCCATTCGCTCCACGATCCCGGGTACAACGCGGCGCCGTGCAAACCGGCAATCTCCATCGCGAGTGCGTTATGACATGCGGTTACGCCGGAACCGCACTGCAGCACGACCCGCTCCGGCGCAACACCGGCCATGACCGCGCCGAACTCGTCGCGCAACGTGTGCGCCGATTTGAAGCGGCCGTCTGCCGTGAGGTTGTCCTTGAAGAAGCGATTCAACGCGCCGGGAATATGACCGCCGACGCGATCGAGCGTCTCGTTCTCGCCGCGATACCGATCGGCGGCGCGCGCATCGAGCAGCGTGCGCTCGTGCGTGTTCAGGTTGTGTTCGATGGCCTGCGCGTCGACGGTGACCGCCAGCGGCTTGCCGGCCTTGAAGTCGCCGCGCGTGGTGGGTGGCACATCTTGCGTGAGCGGCTGCGCGGCCGCCTGCCAGGCTTGCAGCCCGCCGTCGAGCAGCGCGACCGAATCGTGTCCGAGCCAGCGCAGCAGCCACCACAAACGCGCCGCATACATGCCGCCGTGCGCGTCATAGGCGACCACCTGCTGACCCTGCCTGAGACCCAGTGCGGTCAGCGTATCGACGAGATGTTGACGGTCGGGCAATGGATGGCGCCCGTTCTTGCCGGTTTTGGCTCCGGACAGATCGCGATCGAGATGCAAATAATGCGCATGCGGCAAGTGGCCGGCCGCATACGCTTTTGAGCCCGCTTCTGTATCGATCAGGTCGAACCGGCAGTCCGCAATGAATACGGTGCCTCGCGCCGATGCGAGCCGCTCGGCGAGATTCTCGGCCGAGATGAGTGTCGTGTGATGGGTGTGAGGTGTGGCGTTCTGGGACATGGCGGCTCCTCAAAGCAAACGAGGCCGGACGGTGCCGGACGATGTGTCTAGTAGTCTAAACAAAAAAGACGGGCCCGAAGCCCGTCCTTTACACGTCGCTCAATGCCGCGCCTTCTTGCGAAGCGACGCGCGCCTGGCCATGACTGGCGATCAGATCGTCCCCAACTCGCGGCGCAAAAACTCGTGGAAGTGCTGCATGCCGTCTTCCATCGGGCTTTGATACGGGCCGACCTGAGATTCGCCACGCTCCATCAGCGCTCGGCGGCCTGCGTCCATGCGCTCGGCGATCTCGTCGTCTTCGCGGGCCGTTTCCATATAGGCGGCGCGCTCGGCTTCGATGAAATCCCGCTCGAACAGCGCAATTTCTTCAGGGTAATAAAACTCGACGACGTTGGTGGTTTTTTGCGGACCGCGCGGAATCAGCCACGACACGACGAGCACGTGCGGATACCACTCGATCATGATGCCCGGGTAGTACACCATCCAGATGGCGCCGAATTCGGGCGGCTTGCCGTCGCGAAAACGCAGTACCTCGTCGTGCCATTTCGCGTATGTCGGGCTGCCCGCGCGCGCGAGGCCGTTATGGACGCCTACCGTCTGCACGCTGTACCAGTCGCCGAATTCCCACTTGAGGTCGTCGCAGTTCACGAAGCTGCCGAGGCCCGGATGGAACGGCACGACGTGATAGTCCTCCAGATAGACCTCGATAAAGGTCTTCCAGTTGTAATTGCACTCGTGGACTTCGACGTGATCGAACATGTAGTCCGTAAAGTCGAAGTGGTCTTTCGTGCCGAGGCGCGCGAGATCTTTCGCGACATCGCGTCCTTGCGCTTCGAAGAGCAGCCCATGCCAGTTCTGCAGCGGCGTGGCACCGAGATTCAGACAGGGGTTGTCCGCGAAGTGTGGTGCGCCGAGCAGCTGGCCGTTCAGATCGTACGTCCAGCGGTGCAGGGGGCAGACGATATTCTCCGTGCTGCCGCGACCGTTCAGCATGATGGCCTGGCGATGCCGGCACACATTCGACAGCAGTTCGACCTGCGATTGCTGGTTGCGAACGAGGACGCGCCCTTCGCGTTCGCTCGGCAAGGCAAAATAATTTCCCGTTTCGGGCACCATCAATTCGTGCCCGACGTAACGAGGACCGTTCCTGAAAAGGGTTTCGAGTTCGCGCGTAAGAAGCGCTTCGTCAAAGTAAGCGGCGACTGGCAGCTGACTATGAATAGCCCGCAGCTGCAACGCATTGCTCAGATTGGACATTCCCACTCCCGATGAAGACGTGAAAGCAGTGAACAACCCAACCATCGAAGATTCGATTTAGGGAGCCCGCGATTATACCTGTTTCCCCCTCCTTGGGGACTTTAAGTACCTGATTTGGGTCAAAATTGTCTTCGAAGTTCGCGTTTTTACCCTATCGGCGCTAGAGTTTTTTAAGGGACGCGACACGCATGCATGTCATGACCCGCATGTCGTGTGCCCAATGCGCAACGGCATCGGAGCCGGTGGTGGGATCGGAAATGTCGCTTTTGCCGTAGAATGTTCGACTTGTTTTAATTTTGCGACGATTCATGGCGAACACCGCATCCAACCAGAACGCTGATACGTCCCCTGCGGCAGAGGCTGGTGTGCCGCTGCCCGACACGTACGAAGCGGCGCTCGCGGAACTCGAAGGGCTCGTCGGGCGCATGGAGGGCGGCAGCTTGAGTCTTGAGGAGTCGCTTGCCGCGTACCGGCGCGGCGCCGCCCTCGTGGCGTTCTGCCAGCAGCAACTCGAAAAAGTCGAACAACAGGTTCGCGTGCTTGATGGCGAAACGCTGAAGCCGCTCCCCACAACCGCCGCTGATAGCGGAGACGACGATCTATGAATTTCGAACAATGGATGCGCACGGTGCTCGAGCGCGTGGAACAGGCTCTCGAACACTACTTGCCGTCCACCTCGACCGCCCCGGCGCGCCTGCATGAGGCGATGCGCTACGCGGTGCTGGGCGGCGGCAAGCGGGTCCGTCCGTTGCTCTGCCACGCGGCAGGCGAGTTGACGAGCGCGCGTGCCGAGTCGCTCGAGGCCGCCGCGGCCGCGCTGGAAATGGTGCATGTGTACTCGCTTGTGCACGACGACATGCCATGCATGGACGACGATGCCCTGCGCCGCGGCAAGCCGACGGTGCACGTCCAGTACGATGAGGCGATGGCGCTGCTGGTCGGCGATGCGCTGCAGTCGCAGGCATTCGTCGCACTGACCGAAGGCGCGGCGCTTGGTCCCGCGCAGCAGGCGGCGCTCACGCGCGAGCTTGCACTCGCGATCGGCTCGGTCGGCATGGCAGGCGGCCAGGCGATCGATCTCGCGAGCGTCGGCCACAAGCTTACGCGCGAGCAACTCGAAACGATGCACCGTATGAAGACCGGCGCGCTGTTGCGCGCGTCGGTGCGCATGGGTGCGCTGGCCGGCGAGACGCCCGATGCGAACACGCTGCGCGCGCTCGACGCTTATGCGGCTGCCGTGGGCCTCGCATTCCAGGTGGTCGACGACATCCTCGACGCCACATCCGATTCGGCCACGCTCGGCAAGACCGCGGGCAAGGATGCGAAGGACGGCAAACCGACTTATGTATCGATTATCGGGCTCGACGCATCGCGCGCGCTCGCGGCGCAACTGCGCAGCGACGCCCACGCGGCGCTCGCGCCCTTCGGCACGCGCGCACAGCGTCTTGCCGAGCTTGCAGACCTGGTCGTGAACCGGGTCAGCTGAAGAAGCGAAGAACCAACGCGAAAGCCCGCCGCCACGCTAGAGACCAGAAGGGGTAGGCGCGAATGAAGTGCGGGCGCGCAAGTTTTCCTACAATGGAACGACGATGTACGACTTGCTGAAAACCATTGACGACCCGGCCGCCCTGCGCCGTCTCGACCTCCGCCAGTTGCATTCGCTTGCCGGCGAGCTGCGTAATTTCGTGCTCGACAGCGTGTCGCAAACCGGCGGACATCTGTCGTCCAACCTCGGTACCGTCGAGCTGACGATCGCGCTGCATTACGTGTTCGACACGCCGCGCGACCGCATCGTCTGGGACGTCGGCCACCAGACCTATCCGCACAAGATCCTGACGGGCCGCCGCGACCAGATGCATTCGCTGCGCCAGCTCGGCGGCATCTCGGGCTTCCCGCGCCGCTCGGAATCCGAATACGACACGTTCGGCACCGCGCACTCGAGCACGTCGATTTCGGCCGCGCTCGGCATGGCGATCGCAAGCAAGCTGCAGCATGAAGACCGCTTTTCGATCGCGGTGATCGGCGATGGCGCGATGACGGCGGGCATGGCGTTCGAAGCGATGAACAACGCCGGCGTGGCCGACGACGTGCCGCTGCTCGTCATCCTGAACGACAACGACATGTCGATCTCGCCGCCGGTCGGCGCGTTGAACCGCCATCTCGCACGGCTCATGTCCGGCCGCTTCTACGCGGCCGCGCGCGCGGGTGTCGAACGCGTGCTGCGCGTGGCGCCGCCGATGCTCGACCTCGCGCGCAAGCTCGAAGAACACGCGAAGGGCATGATCGTGCCGGCTACGCTGTTCGAAGAGTTCGGTTTCAACTACATCGGTCCGATCGACGGGCACGATCTCGACTCGCTGATCCCGACGCTGCAGAACATCAAGGAATTGCGCGGGCCGCAATTCCTGCACGTCGTGACGAAGAAAGGCCAGGGCTACAAGCTCGCCGAAGCCGATCCGGTGCTGTACCACGGCCCCGGCAAGTTCAACCCGGCCGAGGGCATCAAGCCGTCGTCGGCGCCCGGCAAGAAGACGTACACGCAAGTGTTCGGCGAGTGGCTTTGCGATGCGGCCGAGCTCGACGCGCGCGTGGTCGGCATCACGCCGGCAATGCGCGAAGGCTCGGGTATGGTCGAGTTCGAGAAGCGCTTCCCGGACCGCTACTACGACGTCGGCATCGCGGAACAGCATGCGGTTACGTTCGCGGGCGGCCTCGCGGCCGAAGGCATGAAGCCGGTCGTCGCGATCTACTCGACGTTCCTGCAACGCGGCTACGACCAGCTGATTCACGATGTCGCATTGCAGAACCTGCCGGTCGTGTTCGCGATCGACCGCGCGGGTCTTGTCGGCGCGGACGGCGCGACGCACGCGGGTGCCTACGACCTCGCGTTCCTGCGCTGCATCCCGAACATGACGGTGATGGCCGCGTCGGACGAAAACGAATGCCGTCAGATGCTGTATACGGCGCTTCAGCAGCCGAACCCGACGGCGGTTCGCTATCCGCGCGGGGCGGGAACGGGCGTCGCGACCGTCAAGCAGATGGCCGCGCTGCCGGTCGGCAAGGGCGAAATCCGCCGCGAAACGTCGCAGCCCGCGGGCAAGCGCATCGCGATTCTCGCGTTCGGCACGATGGTCGCACCGTCGCTCGCCGCGGCTGAGCAGCTCGATGCGACTGTCGCCAACATGCGCTTCGTGAAGCCGGTCGACGCGGAGCTGATCCGCGAACTGGCGGAAACGCACGATGCGCTCGTCACGGTCGAAGAAGGCAGTGTAATGGCCGGTGCGGGCTCCGCCTGCGTCGAAGCCCTGTTGGCAAGTGGGGTTATCAGGCCCGTACTACAATTGGGCCTCCCCGATCAGTTCATCGATCACGGGGATCCGGCCAAGCTGCTCGCTGAATGTGGTCTCGACGGTGTGGGCATCGCGAAGTCGATCCGCGAACGGTTCATCGATCATGTCAGCGCGGCATCGGCCGGAAAGTCGGTGAAGCGCGTCGCCTGAGCCTGACGGCGCGCTTGCCGCCGGTTGCGGCATTCTCCAGTACGAGTCGATGGGCCGCGGAGCCCATCCGGAACCGCCGGCTTGAAGCCGGCGGTTGCCATTTGCAGATCGCCATTTGCACGCACGCGCCCGCGCGTGCCCGTGAGGATAAAAAGATGAATCAGATGAACCCCGCTTTCGTGATGCCCGACGTGCAGAGCACGGTCGATACCCGGCAGATTCCGATTCAGCGGGTGGGCGTCAAGGCGGTGCGTCATCCATTGACGGTTCGCACGCAAGCCGGCGCGGTACTGCCGACGGTCGGCACGTGGAACCTCGATGTTCACTTGCCCGCGGAACAGAAGGGCACGCATATGTCGCGCTTCGTCGCCTTGCTCGAGGAGCGTACCGAGCCGCTCGATGCGACGACGCTGCGCCGCATGCTGGCCTCGATGCTCGAGAAGCTCGAGGCGCGTGCCGGACGTATCGAAGTGTCGTTTCCGTATTTCGTGAACAAGACCGCGCCGGTGTCGGGCGTGCAGAGCCTGCTCGACTATGAGGTGACGCTTGCGGGCGATGTGCGCGACGGCGCGACGCGTGTGTTCCTGAAGGTGCTGGTGCCGGTCACGAGCCTGTGCCCGTGCTCGAAGCAGATCTCGCAGTACGGCGCGCACAACCAGCGCTCGCATGTGACGATCGATGCGGAACTGGCCGGCGATATCGCCGTTGAAGAGCTGATCCGGATTGCCGAAGAAGAAGCATCGTGCGAACTGTGGGGGCTGCTCAAGCGCCCGGATGAGAAATTCGTCACGGAGCGTGCGTACGAGAACCCGAAGTTCGTTGAAGACCTCGTGCGCGATGTCGCGCAACGGCTCAATGCAGATGAGCGGATCGTTGCGTATGTGCTCGAAGCGGAGAACTTCGAGTCGATTCACAATCACAGCGCGTATGCGCTGATCGAGAACGACAAGCGCGCTGCGCGGTGATTGCGGGTTCAATGATGCTCGGACAAACGGCCGCTCGATGCGGCCGTTTGTGTTTTCGTGGTTGCGTATGTGTCGCGCGCCATGACGCCAGCAGCGATGGTCTAGCGCGCGAGCGATGCAAGATCCCAACGCGGCTTGACCGTGAACGCATAATCGGCGTGCGCCTGTTCGGGCCAGCGCTGCAGCCGCAACGCGCCGGCGAGTGCAATCATCGCGCCGTTATCGGTGCACAACGACAGGTCTGGATAATGCACGTCGAAGCCGCGCTTTTTCGCCGCCGCCGATAGCGCCTCGCGCAATTGCCGGTTCGCGCCCACGCCGCCCGCTACGACCAGCCGCTTCAGTTTCGTGCGCTTCAATGCCGCAAGCGACTTCGCGGCGAGCACCTCGACCGCTGCATCGACGAAGCCGCGTGCGAGGTCCGCTTTGCTCTGCTCGCAGACGTTCGTGCCGAGCTTTTTCATCTGCGTGAGCACGGCCGTTTTGAGGCCGCTGAAGCTGAAGTCGAGATCGCCCGAATGCAGCATCGGACGCGGCAGCGCCACGGCGCCCGGTGTGCCGAATTCGGCGAGCCGCGACACTTCGGGGCCGCCCGGATAGCCGAGGCCGAGAAGTTTGGCGGTCTTGTCAAACGCCTCGCCGGCCGCATCGTCGAGCGTTTCGCCGAGCGTCTCATACACGCCGACGTCGGTCACGCGCATCAGTTGCGTATGGCCGCCCGACACGAGCAGCGCGACGAACGGAAACGGTGGCGGCGCATCGACGAGCAGCGGCGACAACAGGTGCCCTTCCAGATGGTGGATGCCGATGGTCGGTTTGTCCCACGCCATCGCGAGGCCGTTCGCGACGCTCGCGCCGACCAGCAGCGCGCCGGCAAGACCCGGGCCTTGCGTGTAGGCGATCGCGTCGATATCGGCCTGCGCCACGCCCGAGCGCTCGAGCACTTCCTCGAGTAACGGCAGGGCGCGACGAATGTGATCGCGCGAGGCGAGCTCCGGCACGACGCCGCCGTACGCGCGATGCATCGCGATCTGCGAGTGCAGCGCGTGCGCGAGCAGGCCGCGCCTGGTGTCGTAGAGCGCAAGACCGGTTTCGTCGCAGGAGCTTTCGATGCCGAGAACGAGCATGGTGCGGAATGGAGCAGGGAACCCAAAAGTATAGCAGCGCGCCACAACGGTCGCCTGAGGCCCCGGCGGCGCCAGCCACGCCAGTTACAATGCGCGCCATGGAAACTTTCGACATCGCCGTGATCGGCGCGGGCGCGGCCGGCATGATGTGCGCGTCGGTGGCCGGTCAGCTCGGGCGTCGTGTCGCGTTGATCGATCACGCGCCGCGGCTTGCCGAGAAAATCCGCATTTCGGGCGGCGGCCGCTGCAACTTCACGAATCTGTATGCGGGACCGGGCAATTACCTGTCGGCGAACCCGCATTTCTGCCGCTCCGCACTTGCGCGCTATACGCCGCGCGACTTCATGGCGCTGCTCAAGCGCTATCGCGTCACGTGGCACGAGAAGCATAAGGGACAGCTGTTTTGCGACCAGTCGAGCGACGCGGTAATCGACGTGCTCAAGAATGAATGCGATGCGGGCCAGGTGGCCTGGCGCCGGCCGGTTGTCGTCGAAGAGGTCAGCCGCGAGCGAGACGGCAGCTTTTTGCTAGGCACGCAGCAGTCGGGCCGCATCAAGGCTCGCGCGCTCGTCGTCGCGACAGGCGGCCTGTCGATTCCGAAGATCGGTGCGACCGATTTCGCCTACCGGCTCGCGAAACAGTTCGGCCACAAGCTCATCGACACACGTCCGGCGCTTGTCCCGCTGACCTTCGCGGCCGCCGACTGGGCGCCGTTTTCGACGCTATCGGGCGTGTCGCTCGAAGTACACCTCGCGACGGGCGCGAAAAAGGCTGCCGGTGCGTTCGTCGAAGACCTGCTGCTCACCCATCGCGGCCTGTCGGGCCCGGCCGTGCTGCAGATTTCGAGCTACTGGCAGCCGGGCGAGCCCATCCACATCAATCTGCTGGCTGAACGCGACGCGGCTGCAGCGCTCATCGACGCGAAAGCGGGCAGCAAACGGCAGATCGGGAATCTGCTCTCCGAGTGGGTGCCGACGCGGCTTGCGCACGTGTGGCTCGAGACGCACGGCGTGCCCGCGGACGCACGCATCGCCGATTTGCCGGACAGGACGCTGCGCGCGATCGGCGACGCGCTGTCGCGCTGGACGCTCGTGCCGAACGGCACCGAGGGCTATCGGAAGGCCGAGGTGACGCGCGGCGGCATCGATACGCGCGAACTGTCGTCGTCGACGATGATGAGCGCGCGCGTGCGGGGCCTGTATTTCATTGGCGAGGCGGTCGACGTGACCGGCTGGCTGGGCGGCTACAACTTCCAGTGGGCGTGGGCTTCCGGCGTCGCGGCGGGGCAGGCGGCGGCCGAGTTTGTGCACGGCGCTCAAGCGCAGCCGGTTTGACCGTAAAAATCACCCCCTTGGGGGACTTGACTCATTCGTGCTTTTATGCAGAAGGTCTGCTATACTTCCATCCCTTTGCCCAAAACCGTTATTGAAAGATGACGACCATTCGCGTAAAAGAAAACGAGCCCTTCGAAGTCGCGATGCGCCGCTTCAAGCGCACGATCGAGAAGAACGGTCTGCTGACCGAGCTTCGCGCGCGCGAGTTTTACGAAAAGCCGACGTCCGAGCGCAAGCGCAAGAAGGCGGCGGCCGTCAAGCGGCACTTCAAGCGTCTGCGCAGCCAGATGTTGCCGAAGAAGTTCTATTGATCGCATCGCGGCGCCCGGCCAGGCGCCAGGTGGTCCGCGTTCGAGAAACCCGCTTCACGCGGGTTTTTGTGTTCTGCATGTGACACGCTCTGGCGCGCAATACCTCGTGCGGACGCGCATTCCATTCCCGCAACACCTTCACAACGTATGGCAGGTGAACGATGAGTCTTAAGGTTCGGATCAACGACGACATGAAGGCCGCGATGCGCGCGCGCGAGACGGAACGTCTCGGCACGATTCGGCTGCTGCTTGCGGCCATCAAGCAGCGCGAAGTCGACGACCGTATCGAGCTCGACGACGCCGGCGTCACGGCGGTCATCGACAAGATGATCAAGCAGCGCAAAGACTCGATCAGCCAGTTCGAAACCGCCGGGCGCACCGACCTCGTCGCGAAGGAAAAGGGCGAGCTCGACGTCCTCGCGGCTTATATGCCCGCGCAAATGTCCGATGACGAGATCGCTGCGGAAGTCAACGCAGCCGTCGCGCAGACGGGCGCCGCCGGACCGCAGGATATGGGCAAGGTGATGGGCGTGCTGAAGCCGAAACTGGCGGGCCGCGCGGACATGACAGCGGTATCGGCGAAGGTCAAGGCGGCACTCGCGAAGTAACGGTTTTCCGCGGACAAGGTCGCGCGGAAATGACGCCGCTCTCCTGGCGCCTGCTCGCATGCTGTTGCCTGTGTCCGTTTCCGCGTGGGCGTCCTATCCTGTTCAAAACGCATGGCCGGCGCAACCGGCGGCCGGCGATCCGGCGGCCGGCGCGCCGGTCCTTTTGAAGGCAACGCAAGTATCGTGATTCCGCATTCTTTCCTGCAGGACCTGCTCAACCGCGTCGATATCGTCGACGTGGTGGGACGGTATGTGCAGCTTAAGAAAGGCGGCGCTAACTTCATGGGGCTTTGCCCGTTCCACAACGAGAAGAGCCCTTCGTTTACGGTTAGTCCGACTAAGCAGTTTTATCACTGCTTTGGTTGCGGCGCGCATGGAACGGCGATCGGCTTTCTGATCGAGCATGCGGGGCTGACATTCCCTGAAGCGGTCAACGAGCTTGCGCAAGCGGTGGGCCTGACGGTGCCGCACGAGCCGTCGATGCGCGGCGTAGCTGGCGGCGCGAATGGCAGCGGCGGTGAAGGCTATGGCCCGGCCGTTTCGAAGGCCGTCACGACGGCGCTGTCGGACGTGATGCAGACCGCGTGCGATTTTTACCGCAAGCAGCTGCGTGGCGCGCCGAATGCGATTCAGTACCTGAAGAAGCGCGGACTGACTGGCGAGATTGCGGCGCGCTTCGGTCTCGGTTACGCACCGGACGGATGGCAGAACCTCGAGGTGGCGTTTCCCAATTATGGGGACGAAGCACTTGTCGAAGCTGGCCTTGTGATCGTCAGCGAAAAATCGGATGCGCAGGGCCAGAATCGCCGCTACGACCGGTTTCGCGAGCGCGTGATGTTCCCGATCCGGAACGTGAAGGGACAGGTCATCGGTTTTGGGGGCCGCGTGCTCGACGGCGGCGAGCCGAAGTATTTGAATTCGCCGGAAACACCGCTATTTAACAAAGGCAGCGAGCTTTACGGGCTTTTCGAAGCGCGGCTCGCGATCCGGGAACAACGGTACGTGCTGGTAGTTGAAGGGTATATGGACGTCGTCGCACTGGCCCAATTGGGGTTTCAGAACGCGGTTGCGACGCTGGGCACCGCCTGCACGCCGATTCATGTGCAGAAATTGCTGCGCCAGACCGATACGGTGATTTTCAGCTTCGACGGCGATGCAGCCGGCCGGCGCGCGGCACGTCGCGCGCTCGACGCATGCCTGCCACATGCGGCGGACAACCGGACGATCCGGTTCCTGTTCCTGCCGACCGAACACGATCCGGACAGCTATGTGCGCGAATTCGGCGCCGAAGCGTTTGCGGAGCAGGTCGAGCGGGCCATGCCGCTGTCGCAGTTCATGCTCAACGAGGTCCTTGCGGGCAAGGAGCTGGACCAGCCCGAAGGCAGGGCGCGCGCGCTCTTCGATGCAAAGCCGCTATTACAGGCGCTGCCGGCCAACGCGTTGCGCGCACAGATCATGCACATGTTCGCGGATCGCCTCGATGTGCCATTCGACGAAGTGGCCGCACTGTGCGAGGTCGATGCGCGGATTGCCGCCGCTGCGCGTTTGGCGCCCGCGCGCAAGGATCGGCGCAGTGTAACCGGTATCGAGCAGCGAGCGTTGCGCAACCTCGTCATGCATCCGCGCATCGCCGCGGTGCTCGACGAGGACGCAGAGCGAGATTTACTGGCAGTAACGCGTCATGCGGAGCTATTCGAGGAGGTGCTGACCCACGCGCGAGCATTGGGGGAAACGGCCGAATTTCAGTTGCTGTCCGATCTATTGCGCAATGGTGCGAACGCCCCAACCTTCGAGGAAATCTTTCGCGAAATTCTGGACTATGATGAAAACGTTCGGGATTTGTTGCTGAAAGACCCGGAGGATGCGAGCGTCGCCGAAGAGCGTCGCGAGCATGAACGGCTCGCCAGCGAGGAACTGAACGCGGCGATCCTCAAGATGCGCTACGACGCGTCCCGTGAACGCCTTGATCAGTTGGCTCGTCAATCCAGACATACGCCGGAAGAACTGGCGGAATTCAACGGTTTGAGTCAAAGGTGCGCCGACATGAAGCGCCTGCTCGGGCTGTGAAGAAGACTGTGAAGCGACTGTGAAGCGGAAGTGACGAGGGAAGGGCTGAAACGCAGGTGCTATAATAAAAGGTTTTCAGCGGTTTTGGTTTTGTTTTATTTCCAGGCAAAGGCGAAAGGCGATTGCAATGGTAAAGACTACAGGCGGAAAGAAAGCGACAGGCAAAGGCTCAGGGCAGCCGACCACGAAGGTCACAGAGGCCAGGTCCGCAACTTCCGCAACAAAAACGTCTGCCGAGAGCGCCACGCCTGCCCGGAAGCGTACTTCCACCGTTTCAGCCGCGCGAGCGGCCCCGGTGCAGGCGGCGAAAGCTGTCGCGGCGGTGACGAAACGGCCGGGCGCCGGAAGCTCGAAGGAAGACGCAAGGGACGCGGCTGCCGCGCAGGACGATGCGGCAGTGCGCGAATCTCCAGTATCCACGGTTCAACCGGCTGTTGTCCACCAGCCGCGAGTCGAGACTACAGCCGGTACGGCGAACTCCATGACGAAAAAGCTGAATGAAGTATCCGTCGATGACGACGCAACCACCCAGAACGAAGAAGTCGCAGCTCCCGTTCAGGGCAAAGGCGAAAAGGCCAAGGCACGCGACCGCCGGGCGAAGGAAAAAGCGCTGCTGAAGGATGCGTTCGCCTCGACGCAGCCGGGCACCGCGGAAGAGCTCGAAGAGCGGCGCTCCAAGCTGCGCGCGCTGATCAAGCTCGGCAAGGAGCGCGGCTTCCTGACCTACGCGGAAATCAACGACCATCTGCCGGACAATTTCGCCGAGACCGAGGCGATCGAAGGCATCATCAGCACGTTCAACGACATGGGCGTGGCCGTCTACGAGCAGGCGCCCGATGCCGAAACGCTGCTGCTGAACGACAACGCGCCCGCCGCCTCGTCGGACGACGAAGTCGAAGAGGAAGCGGAAGTTGCGTTGTCGACGGTCGATTCCGAATTCGGCCGCACGACCGACCCGGTGCGGATGTACATGCGCGAGATGGGCACGGTCGAACTGCTCACGCGTGAAGGCGAAATCGAAATCGCGAAGCGGATCGAAGATGGCCTGAAGCACATGGTCATGGCGATCTCCGCATGCCCGACCACGATCGCGGACATCCTCGCGATGGCTGAGCGCGTCGCGAACGAAGAGATCCGCATCGACGAACTCGTCGACGGGCTGATCGACGAAAACGCCGAAGACGCGGACGGCTTCTCGGAGCAGGAAGCGGAAGCGATCGAGAACGAAGACGAGGAAGCCGAAGAGGGCGAGGAAGAAGAGGAAGAGGACGACGACGGCGCTGCGCAAGCGACGGCGAATGCCGCGCAGCTCGAGGCATTGAAGCGCATGTCGCTCGAAAAATTCGCGCTGATCAGCGAATGGTTCGACAAGATGCGTCGCGCGTTCGAGAAGGAAGGCTACAAGTCGAAGTCGTACCTGAAGGCGCAGGAAACGATTCAGAACGAGCTGATGTCGATCCGCTTCACCGCGCGCACCGTCGAGCGTCTGTGCGATACGCTGCGTGCGCAGGTGGACGAGGTGCGTCAGGTCGAGCGTCAGATCCTGCACACGGTCGTCGACAAGTGCGGCATGCCGCGTGCCGAATTCATCGCCCGCTTCCCGGGCAATGAAACGGACCTCGAGTGGTCGGACAAGATCGTCGCCGAAGGTCATTCGTACAGCGCGATCCTTACGCGTAACATCCCGGCAATCCGCGAGCAGCAGCAGCGTCTGCTCGATCTGCAGGCGCGCGTGGTGCTGCCGCTGAAGGACCTGAAGGAAACCAACCGTCAGATGGCGGCCGGCGAACTGAAGGCGCGTCAGGCCAAGCGCGAGATGACCGAAGCGAACCTGCGTCTCGTGATCTCGATTGCGAAGAAGTACACGAACCGCGGTCTGCAGTTCCTCGACCTGATCCAGGAAGGCAACATCGGCCTGATGAAGGCCGTGGACAAGTTCGAATACCGCCGCGGCTACAAGTTCTCGACGTACGCGACGTGGTGGATCCGTCAGGCCATCACACGCTCGATCGCGGACCAGGCGCGCACGATCCGTATTCCGGTTCACATGATCGAAACGATCAACAAGATGAACCGCATCTCGCGTCAGATTCTGCAGGAAACCGGACTCGAGCCGGATCCGGCGACGCTGGCCGAGAAGATGGAGATGCCGGAAGACAAGATCCGCAAGATCATGAAGATCGCGAAGGAACCGATCTCGATGGAAACGCCGATCGGCGACGACGACGATTCGCATCTGGGCGACTTCATCGAAGACACGAACACGGTCGCACCGGCCGACGCCGCGCTGCATGCAAGCATGCGAGACGTCGTGAAGGACGTGCTCGACTCGCTGACGCCGCGCGAAGCGAAGGTGTTGCGCATGCGTTTCGGTATCGAGATGAGCACGGACCATACGCTCGAGGAAGTCGGCAAGCAGTTCGACGTCACGCGCGAGCGTATCCGTCAGATCGAGGCGAAGGCGCTGCGCAAGCTGCGTCACCCGAGCCGTTCGGACAAGCTGAAGTCGTTCCTCGAAGGAAACTGACGTTAGTCCGTTCTGGTTCGTTTGGTCGCTTCGGCTTCAGTGAGGCGAAGCGGTCGGGCCGCCGTCTTCATGTGGGGCTTCCGGGGTGTTTCGTGCGGTACGCGAAGCAGTCCCGGAAGCCCCGATTTCGTGTAGTATGTCGGCCAATCAGCGATCAGGCCCGGCCTTGCGACCGGGTCTTTTTCTTCTTGGGCCGGACGCCGTGCTGGTTGCAGGCAGCGGACTCATAATCCGCCTCCGAAAGGACACCGTGGGTTCGAATCCCACCCGGCCCACCAAGTTTTGCAAGCATGTCAACGGCTTCCCAGCCGCTTTTTTCTCTCGCCTCATTTCTCGGTTTCCTTCCTTGACGATTGCTGCTTAAGCAGCATACGACGACATTTTATTTAGTTAGCTCTACAATCTATTTCGCGATCGATCGGTTCCGCGCGATGCGTACGAACCCTCCGATCGCGAGTAGAGAATTGTGCATTTCCGCACAGCTCGCTTTCTTTTATTATTACGGTTGACCTGCAACGAGCATTCCCGAATTGGCATGAACTGCTTATGCCATTTGGATCGCTCGCAAAGGCTAGGTGCATTCGTTGGGCGGGGACTAACGGATGTGCTTGCGGAAACGTTTGCCGTGCTTGTCGAAGTTCGAAATCGCGCAGCAAAAGAAACAGACCAAAACTCAAAGAAGCGATGATGCAAATAAGATCAAGGTTAATCGCAACGTCCGTTGTGGCTTTATCTGGCCTGGCTGGGTGTGCAACGGAATCGTCTCAGGCGCTGTCGGTACCTGCGCCTGTTCCCATTCAAGCGTCCGCGGTGCAAAGCCTCATCAAGGTCTCGGTTGGGAAATTCGACAACCGCTCGACCTATATGCGAGGCATCTTCTCCGATGGTGTCGACCGCCTGGGCAGTCAGGCGAAGACCGTCCTTGTGACGTCGTTGCAACAAACAGGGCGCTTCAACGTACTGGATCGCGACAATCTCGGAGAAATCCAGCAGGAAGCGGGATTCGCCAACAAAACGCTGCATATCAAGGGCGCCGATTTCGTGGTCACGGGCGACGTGACCGAGTTCGGCCGTAAGGAAGTCGGCGATCAGCAACTGTTCGGGATCCTCGGTCGCGGCAAGCAGCAGGTTGCTTACGCGAAGGTGAGCCTGAACGTCGTCAACACCTCCACGTCGGAAGTCATCGCATCGAGCCAGGGCGCCGGGGAATACAGCCTGTCGAACCGCGAAATTATCGGCTTCGGCGGAACGGCGAGCTACGACTCCACGTTGAACGGAAAGGTGCTCGAGCTTGCCATGCGCGAGGCTGTGCGGCATCTGCTCGAACAGGTCGATGCCGGCACGCTGAAAATGTAGTTTTCCGGTCCGCAACCGCCGAAAAGCACCACTCGGCGGAGTTGATTCAATAAAATTCGAATACCTAACTAATACGAAGATGAGAAAAATCACTCTACGGGATTCGCTGCTGTCGCTTGCATTGGGTAGCGTAGTCGCGCTGACAGGCTGCGCAAACCAGAACGCGACGCCGCCGCTCTACCAATGGACCGGGTATCAGCCGGAAGTCTATGCGTACTTCAAGAACGTGAAGTCGCCGCAAGAGCAGATCGACGGGATGGAAAAGGCGCGCGAACAAATCGCGGCCAAGGGTAATCACCCGCCGCCTGGTTTCTACGCGCACCTCGGCATGCTCTACGCGTCAGTGGGTGATGACGGCAAGGCAATGAAGGAGTTCGCCGCCGAGAAAGCGGCGTTTCCTGAGTCGTCTGCCTTCATGGACTTCCTGGCCAAGAACAAATAACCCGAGGACATCAATCATGCGCCGCCACTTTTTTCTTACACTTGTCTGCGGCATGCTCGCCGCAGTGCTGCTTGCAGGCTGTGCGGTGCCTAAGCGGCACGTCGACTACACCGCGTTCAGAAAAAGCCAGCCTCGAAGCGTGCTGATCCTGCCGCCCGTCAACGACACGAACGATACCGCGGCCGGCTATAGCCTGCTTTCGCAAATGACGCTGCCTGTTGCCGAAGCCGGCTATTACGTCGTCCCGGTCGCCGTGATGGAAGAGACATTCAGGCAAAACGGCCTGACGACGCCAAACGACATTCAGGCAGTGTCGATGGATAAACTTCGCGAGTATTTCGGCGCGGACGCGGTTATCTACCCAAAAGTGACGAAATACGGTTCGGTTTATCAGGTGGTGGACAGCACCACCATTGTTTCCGCATCGGCGAAGATGGTCGATCTGCGAACGGGCGATACGCTTTGGGTCGGTTCCGCCAGCGCGAATGGCAAAGAACTCGGCGGCAATGTGAACGTGGGCGGCGGCATTATCGTTGCGCTCGTTCAGGCGGCCGTCAAGCAGGTGGCGCACAACGTGACCGATGAAAGCCATGATGTGGCCGCACTTGCCGCGAATCGTCTTCTAAAAGCAGGTCCGCCCGATGGACTGCTTTACGGGCCGCGTTCGCCGAAAGTTGGAACAGACTGGTAGATCGGTCCAGGGCATGCTACGGCCGTGACCTGACACGCCCGGCGTTTCGCCATATTCTTCAATCGGGCGACCGCATGAGCGGTCGCCACCCCCGACCGTTCATTTACGCATGGGAGCAGAAGAAATGGAGACATCGTCCGCAATTTCCTCGGTCCGTCAGACGTACGTCATCGAACGCGAGACGCTCAGCGAAGCGGGCCGCGTTGCAGCTCAGCCATCGCGTCATGTCGTAGCTGCCGCGGTGTTTGTCAATCCCTATGCGGGTCAGGGTGCCGCGTCCGGCGAAGCGCTCACGCATCTCGCCGAAATTTCCGTCGAAATCGGCGCTTTGCTAACACAAAAGGCGTTGCAACGATTCGCGGGCGAGCCGCGTCCGCGAGCGTATGGCAAGGCCGCTCTGGTCGGCACGAACGGAGAATCGGAGCACGGCGCGGCGCTCATCCATCCGAGGCTCGGCCTCGCGATGCGTACAGGACTCGGAGCGGGCCCCGCGCTGATTCCTGGAAACGCGAAGATCGGCGCTGCAGGCACCACGATCGATCTGATTTTCGGCGGCGCCGATGATGCCTGGGATTACGATGCAATGGACGGCATCGCGGTGTCGGTGCCGGGTGCGCCGGCGCCGAACGAAATTGTACTGTTCGTCGGATTCGGTACTACGCGCGTCAACGCGCGGGTAAGAGGGGCGAGTGCCGACCAGGTGGCAAAGCTCGTGCAGGATATCCGGAGTCGCAGCACATGAACGCCGATGACGCGGCGGCCGCACAGCGGTTCGGGTCGCGGCCGCCTAACTTTTCCCCGCCCCCCGATGCCCCATCGCGCGCGAAATCTTAAGCGCGCACGCCTCCACATCGGGCGCGAACTCTTTCATCTTCCGCGCGGTGAGTCGCTCGAGCGGCCCCGAAATGCCCACCGCCGCGATCGGCTGCTCAAGCCCGTTGAACACCGTCGCGGCCACACCGCCGACCCCTTCGCGCCACTCCCCGTTATTGACCGCGTACCCGACGCGCACGACCTTCTGCAACTCCGCCTTGAGAGCGGGCAGCGATGTGATCGTCGCGGCCGTGTGCCTCGTCAACTGCTTTGCGTAGCCGTCGAGGTAGCCGTCATGCTGATACGCAAGCAGTGCCTTGCCCGTCGCAACCGCATATGCGGGACCGCGTCCGCCCACCATCGAATACGCGCGAATCGGCTGCGCGCTGTCGATTTTCTCGACATACACGACATCGAGTCCGTCGAGCACCGATAGATGCACCGTTTCTTCGGTACGCTCGGCGAGAGCCCGCATCAACGGTAGCGCAACCCTGCGCACGTCGAGCTGCGCCAGCTGACGCGCGCCTAATTCGAACAGCCGGATCGTGCCGCGATAGCCGCCGGCCTGTTCGTCGCGCTCGACGTAGCCGGCGTGAATCAGCGTCTGCAATGTGCGATGCGCATTGCTGCGTGTGAGCCCGACACGCGTCGCCAATTCTTCGATTGTCTTCGGCTGGTTCTCGAGGTCGGTGACCGCCTCGAGAACGACGAGACCTTTGAGCAGTGTCTTGTCCATATTAACTTCCTAAATAATAGGAAGTCTATCACGCATTCTGGCCAGCGAAGTGTGGGCAAGCACGACCACCCGCATGGAAGAACTCACGACGTAACCGTCGATATTTCCCTCACACGGTTTCTATCGCTGCGTACGACAGCCAGCGTGGCGACGAGCGCAAGCAGCGCACCGATCGAAAGCCACGCGCCCGGCACGGCCTTGTTTCCCGTCGTGTGAATCAGCAGCGTGCAGATCGCCGGCGTGAAGCCGCCGAAAATCGCTTGCGACAGGCTATATGCAAGCGAAAAGCCGGTGCCGCGCACATTCGGTGGAATGATTTCCGTGAGCGTGACGACAAGCGACGCCTGATAGGTTGCATAGAGCACCGCGAAGCCGACCTCGACCGCGAGCAGCGTGCCGAACGAAGGCGCGCTTACGAGCCAGCTCATCGTCGGATACGACACGAGCGCGATGATCAGCGAGGCGCCGACGAGCATCGGCTTGCGGCCCACCTTGTCGGACACCGCGGCCATTACCGGGATCATCACGAAGGTCGTCATCGCGACGCCGATCGTCACCCAGAACGTATCGATCGGCTTGAGGCCGAGCACGGCGCGTCCATAGGTCGGCGTATAGGCGGTGATCAGGTAGAACATGATGCTGGTAAGCGTAACGAGCATCGTCGACCAGAGAATGATTTTCCAGTTCGTCGCAAGAGAGCGGAAGATATCGCCGACCGATTGCGGCTTTTGCGCCTTGAACACGTGCGATTCCTGCACCGAGCGGCGAATCCAGAACAGCACCGGAATGATCGAGCAGCCGAACAGAAACGGAATGCGCCATCCCCATGCGTCCATTTGCTCGGCCGACAACGTGAAACGCAGTACGACACCGAGAATGGCCGCGATCAGCACGGAGATCTGCTGGCTCGCGGACTGCCACGACACATAGAAGCCGCGCCGTCCGGGCGGTGCGATTTCCGATAGATACACCGACACGCCGCCTGATTCGGCGCCGGCCGAGAACCCCTGGAGCAAACGGCCCGCAATGACCAGCACCGGTGCAAGCAAACCGATAGACGCATAGCTCGGCGTGACTGCAATGAGCAGCACGCCGACCGACATCAAGGTCAGCGTAAGAATCAGGCCCGCGCGCCGCCCGTGCTTGTCCATATACGAGCCCAGCACGATTGCCCCGAGCGGCCGCATCAGAAATCCGACGCCAAACGTTGCAAGCGACAGCAGCAGCGAAATGAACTCGTTATCGCCGGGAAACATGGCCTTCGCGATCGATGACGCATAAAAGCCATAGACCATGAAGTCGTACATCTCGAGAAAATTTCCGCTTACCACGCGAAAAACGGTTCCTGCTCGCGCGTCGGGCGCTGGGGGCATCGCCATCTGTGTCTCTCTCCGAATCGAATTTAATTTCCTAAAATTCAGGAATGTGTTCTCAAATTTTGGTTTACTTGATCCTCGCACCGCTGCAAAATGAGGTCAAGCGGCAACGCGGCATCCAGGGGAATTCCCTGGAACCGCGCGATACCGCATTCGCAAATGCACTAATCAGGGTGCCGGGTCAGGCGGCACGAACATCAGGCAAATCAGCGAGGGTTGAGATGGAATTGCCACTTCAGGGAATTCGGGTCATCGAGTTTTGCAACGTCGCGGCCGGGCCGTATTGCGGCATGCTGCTTGCCGATATGGGCGCGGATGTCATCAAGGTCGAACATCCGGAGGGCGGCGACACGCTGCGTGCGTGGCCGCCGATTTCCGACGGCTACAGCGAAAACTTCGCATCGCTGAATCGCAACAAGCGGTCCGTCGCGCTGAATCTGAAAGACGCGGCCGATATCGAGCAGGCCAAAGCCCTGATTCGAACCGCTCACGTATTGATCGAAAACAACCGGCCCGGCGTGATGGACCGACTCGGTCTCGGCTACGAAGCGATCAGCAAGCTCGTACCGCACATCGTTTATTGCTCGATCTCCGCGTATGGCCAGACTGGCCCGCGTGCGCAGGAAGGCGGTTTCGATCTCACCGTGCAGGCGATGAGCGGCATCATGAGCATCACGGGCGAACCCGATGGCGCACCGGTCAAATGCGGCGTGCCGCTCGCGGATTTTTCCGCCGGGCTCTATGCCGCTTTCTCGGTCGCATCGGCCTTGCGTGGTGTCGAAAGCACCGGCATCGGCACGCATATCGACGTGCCGATGCTTGGCGCGACGCTCGCAATCGCCGCACTGCAGACATCCGAATACTTCGGCACCGGCCGCGATCCGGTGAAACTCGGCTCCGCGCATCCGCGCAACGCACCGTACCAGGCGTTCAAAGCGCGCGACACGTGGTTCGGCATGGCCGCGGGCAACAACGCGCTGTGGCGTTCGGTATGCCAGGTCGTGGAACGAAGCGATCTCGAAGCCGACGACCGCTTTGCCACGACAACCTTGCGTGCGCAGCATCAGGTCGTACTGCGAGACATTCTCGAAGGCATCTTCGCATCGGCGGACGCGCAAACGTGGATTGCGCGGTTTCGTGAGGCAGGCGTGCCGTGCGCGCCGATCAATACCTATTCGCAGGTCCTTGCGGACGAACAGGTTGCGCATATGACATGGGTTCAACCGCTCGAATTACCGAATGGCGTGAAGACGCGTACGTTCGCGTCGCCCGTGCGCTTTTCCGGCGAGACGCCGCCCATCCGTATGCGTCCGCCCGCGCTTGGCGAACACAATCGCGAACTGCTCGCCGGCGCGGCAAGCGAGGTCGAAGCATGAACCTGCTGGCAATTGAAAAGCACCCTGAATACTGGTCTATCACGTTGAAACGGCCGGAAAAGCACAATGCCTTGTCGGCCGAACTCGTCGAACAGTTGATCGCCGTTTTCGACGAAATCGCCGCATCGAATGTGCCGGCCGCGGTTTTGCAAGGCGAGGGCCGCTGCTTTAGCGCCGGATTCGATATGACCGACGTCGATCAATCGAGCGAAGGCGACCTGCTGTTGCGATTCGTACGTATTGAAACGCTGTTGCAGCGCGTTGCCGCGTCGCCGGCGTTGACGGTCGCATTTGCACACGGCAAGAACTTCGGCGCGGGCGTGGACCTGATCGCCGCATGCAATATGCGCGTCGCGGCGCCCGGTACGACGTTCCGCATGCCAGGGCTGCAATTCGGGCTCGTACTCGGTACCGGCCGCTTTGCGCGCATTGTAGGTTCGCACGAAGCAAAGCGTATTCTCGAGGCATCCGAAACGTTCGATGTCGACCGTGCGGTTCGAAACGGTTTTATCGAGCGCGTTGCGTCGCCCGAGCAGCGCGACCATGTCATCGCGGATGCGGTTGCGCGAGCCACGTCGCTGCCGGGTGCTAGCCGCGCACTGCTAGGCGATGCGCTGCGCGAGGCGATGCACGACGACCACGCGAACGCCGATCTTGCCGCTCTCGTCCGCTCGGCAGCCGAACCCGGTCTCAAGCGCCGCATCGATGCCTATCGAAACCCTGCGTCGAGCCCGCGCGGTGAGCATCCGCAGAAGGAGACGTCATGACTTCCGGCTTTCCGGACACCCATAAACAGGTGTCGCTTTCAGAACTCGTCGCACGCGTGCCCGACGGCGCATCGCTGGGCCTTGGCGGCAGCTTTCTGCATCGCGGTCCGTTCGCGTTCGTGCGCGAACTGATTCGCCAGCAGAAGCGCGGCATCGAAGTGATCAAGCAGTCGCCGGGATACGACATCGACATCCTGTGCCGCGCGGGTGTCGCGAGCCGCGCCCGTTGCGGCATCGTTGCGATGGAGGGCAATTTCGGACTTGCCCCGTACTACCGGAAAGCGGTCGAAAGCGGCGCGCTCGAGCTTGAAGAACACGCGTGTGCGAGTCTGACCGCCGGCTTGCGTGCGGCCGCATTCGGCGTGCCGTTCCAGCCCTGCGCCGGACTGCATGGCAGCGACCTCACACGAATCAACAACTGGAAGTGCATCGAAGACCCGTACGGCAGCGGCGTCGCGACATGGGTGATTCCGGCAATCGCGCCGGACTTTGCCGTTATCCACGCGAATAGCGTCGACAGACAGGGCAATGTCCGCATTGCCGGCACGTATCACTGGGACCGCATCATCAGTCGTGCTTCGAAGAGCGTGCTCGTCGTCGCCGAAGAGATTTCGGACGAAGACTTCTCGGCTCAGCCGGAGCTGACGGTGATTCCATACTTCATGGTCGAAGCGTACGCAATCGTTCCGAACGGCGCCTGGCCGGGGTCGTGCTGGCCGAAGTACGCAGTCGACTATGCCGCGGTGGAGGCGTATCTGCCCGCGGGCGAACATGTGCTCGACGCACACCTCGCTCAAGCGCCGGAAGAAAGGAGCGCGCATCATGCATGAACCGTGGTCAGGCTTCTCCTATATCGTCACGAATCTCGCACGTTTCATCCGCCCGAACGAGATCACCTTCAGCGGTGTGAATTCGACGTTGCCGATGCTCGCGTGCCTGATGGCCAAGCGCGCCTACGATTGGGACTTCGTCTATATCAACGTCGCGGGCGGCGTGAATCCTACGCCGTCGTCGATTCCGTTGTCGAGTTCGGACCCGGTGCTGGCCGAAGGCTCGGCTTCGATCTTCGCGAACGAAGACTTTTACGACCTCTGCGCGCGCGGCCGCATGGACCTGACTTTTCTCGGCGCCGCACAGCTCGATGGAAGCGGTTGTGCGAACAACTCGTGCATTGGGGAATGGGATCATCCAAAAGTTCGCCTGCCCGGCGGCGGCGGCGGCGCCGTCATGCTGCCGACCGCGCGCCGCGCATGCACGTGGCGCACCGAACATTCGCGCCGAACCCTCGTGCAGAAGCTCGATTTCGTCACGTCGTGGGGCGGCATGCATGGCGTCGTCACACCGATCGCGGTATTCGTGAAGCGCAATGACCGGCTCGCGCTGCAGTCGTGGCACCCGGAATCGAGCCTCGACGAAGTGCGTGAGCGGACCGGCTTCGAATTCGATGCCACCGGTGCGGAACCGACTCAGCCGCCGAGCCAACGTGAGCGTGAGGCGTTGCGCGCGCTCGATCGCGCTGGGCAATTCGAACACGACGCGGCCATTCGCCTGAGGTAAGCACGATGCCGAAGCAATCCGATTCGCCGCGGAACACGGAACGCGGCACGACCGGCACCGCAAATGGCGCCACGCAAACGCTGGCCGAGGCGCTCACCGCGTGCTGGAACAAACCGGAAGTCGCGGCCCTGACCGCACTCGACGACGGCAACCGGTCATTCACGTACGCGCAACTCGCCGATGCAACCGCGACGACCGCCGCGAGCCTGCTTGCGCGGGGCCTCGTGCGAGGCGATGCAGTGGCGATCGCAATGAGCCGTTCGCTCGACGCGGTCGTGGTTCTGCTTGCCGCGATCCGTTGCGGGCTGTGTCCATGCGTACTTGAACCCAAGCTGCCGGTGGAAGAGATCGATGAACGATTGACGCTGGTCGGCGCGAAAGGGCTCGTATTCGATTCCGCCAATAGCGACCTGGTACAGGGGCTTAAGCGCGATCCCGACGGGCGCGGCACCATGCGCGCGATCGACTCTGCGCAACTCGGCGCGCACGCCGCCGCCGCCGAAGCCGCGGCTGACTCGACATCCGAACACGATGTCGACGAACGCACGCCCGCATTGCTTCTGTTCACATCGGGAAGCACCGGCCGCCCCAAGGCGGTCGAACTGACGCAACGCGCGCTGTTGAACAATGCGCTTGGCGTAATCGCCCACACCGGTCTTTCAGCGCAAGACCGCCTGCTGCACGTGATGCCGATCTATCACACGAATGGCGTGAACAATCAGCTGTTCGCCCCGTTGCTGGCGGGCGCGACGATTATCTTCGCCGACCGCTTTCGCGCCGACGACATGCCCGTATTGATGGAGCGGCACCGCCCGACGATCATCACCGGCGTGCCGACGATGTATTCACGCATGCTGTCGCAGAAGTTCACGCCGGCAGCGCTTGCATCGCTGAGAATCGCGCGATGCGGTTCGGCGCCGATCACCGAGGCGCTGCACCGCGAAGTGGAAGCGAAGCTCGGCTGTCCGCTCATCGTCTCGTACGGACTATCGGAAGCAACCTGTACGAGCACGATGAACCCGCCGCACGCGCGCCGCATCGGTTCGGTCGGCACCGTGTTGCGCGGGCAGTCGGTTCAACTGCGGCAAGCCGACGACACGATGACGGACGCGCCCGGTGTCGAGGGAGAAATCTGTATCGCCGGACGTAGCGTGATGACCGGTTACCTCGGCGTGGAAGATGCGACGGCGCGCACCGTCACCGATGGATGGCTGCGTACCGGCGACCTCGGCCGCTTCGACGAGGACGGGTATCTGTATGTCACCGGCCGCATCAAGGACGTGATCATTCGCGGTGGAGAAAATCTCTCGCCATTGCTGATCGAAAACGTGATTGTCGGCGAGACGCATGTGCGGGCGTGCTGCGTGGTCGGCAAACCCGATCCAGATCTCGGCGAAGTTCCGGTTGCAGTCGTAGTGGCCGGCGACGATTCGACACTGCACGCACAGGATATTTGCGATTCGGTACGCCGCAGACTGTCGCGCATCTATGTGCCGCACGAAGTGTATTTCGTCGATGCGCTTCCTGAGACGGCGGTCGGCAAGGTCGATCGCAAGTCGCTCGCCGGTTTGGTGCGCGATGGCTTGCTTCAGGCCGTCGCCTAGCTTTCGCAGCGCCTCTTTGAGATTGCGAAATCATCGCGCGCGAGCTTGCATGACTTCCCGTGCGCTCGCGCGCGCTCACGCTTTTCGCGCCGCAACCAGAAAACGAAATCTCAAATCTCGTTGAAGCGGCACGCTCAAGCAACATGGAAGCGTTCATCGCTTCTAATATGTGCCTTAACGTCCCGCCCCTGTCCTGCAAGTGCGCTTTAGAAAATTCATTATTCACTCACGCATGAGCTTGCGTTTTTCGCCAAGCGTGGAATGACATTGCCCCTCCGCGGCGTCGAAGTTTAACTAGCCAGCCAAGCCAGGCGTATCGATCATGCAGATGACGGCACGCAATCCATTTGCGTGTTCGAAGCATCGCCGCAATGCCTGCCTGTCTGCATTGAGCATGCTCGCTAGTTGAATCAGCGCATCTGGAAGCTGGAGGGTTGTCATGCCGGGCCTTGCATCGATTTTTCGTCGACCGCTTTTCCGTCGAACAAAGCTATTTCGAGAGTCGGACGGTGCTGCTGCGATCCGCGGCGTTGAATCTTCTCCCCTAAGTTTGCGCGTCGATGAGCCGGATGACTCATCGACGCGCGAGCGCTCGACTCGCTCCGAGGCCGAGCGCCTCGAACGCGTCGCTGCCTATGCGCGCGCCGGATATTTCAACCTCGGTTACACGTACGAGATGTTTCATCTCGCCGGCGAACTGCCGCCGCCCGAATAACACGCGGCAATCGCACGCAGAACCTGTTTTTCGCAAGGATGGAGTAAAACCCATGAGCGACATCGTCATCGATCAACCCGTCATGGTCGAGGCCGACCTGACCTATCTGGTGCCTGACGGCCAGCGGCCCTATCGCTATATGTACGATCCGCCGACGGGCGTGCCGCGTGAGGGTGGCACCTACCGAGCGCATCGCGTGCCGATCGTCAATGCGCGCGTCGCGGCGCCGCCGGGCGGCTTGTCGCTCGACCGCAACGGCTTCGAACTGCACGCGCACAAGAGCGCACTCGATGACTTCTCCGACGCGCGCACGATCGAATCGGTGTACTACCCTGAATCGATCGAGTTGATCAAGCGGCTGACCGGCGCGCGGCGTGTCGTCATTTTCGACCATACGCTGCGCGATGCCGATCCGGCCACACGGCCAGGCAATGGCCACGAGCCGGTGAAGACGATCCACAACGATCAGACCTTCGTCTCGGGACCGCGCCGGGTCCGCGAACTCGCGCCCGCCGACGAAGCCGACGAGTGGCTCGAAGGACGCACGGCGATCATCAACCTGTGGCGCCCGATCGTCGCACCGGTCGAGTCGTCGCCGCTTGCGATGTGCGATGCACGCAGCATCGCGCCGGGCGACCTGATCCCAACCGATCTGCACCGCGAGGACGGCACCAGCGGCGAGGTTTACACGTTCGCTCATAACGCGCAGCACCGTTGGTACTATTTCCCGCGGATGACACCCGGCGAAGTCGTGCTGCTGAAAATCTTCGATTCGGCCGAAGACGGAATCGCCCGATTGACCGCGCACACCGCGTTTGAAGATCCGTCCTCGCCCGCCGATGCGCTGCCGCGAAAAAGCATCGAATTGCGCACGCTGGTGCTGTTCTGAGGCTCGTTGAGCACGGCAGCCGGCGCTTGCGGCGACAACTCGCTTTGCCGCAAGCCGCGCTTGACCGCAGTTGACCGGCAACGCGATTGCAGATTTACGCACGACCGAAACAATTGCCGTCTATACTCGCGCCGAATCAGGCCAAGCCAAATCGCCTGTAACCGTTGAAAGCTTTACGCGGAGGCAAGCGGCGCGATGGAAACGACGGTCATCTCGAGCTGGGGCGCGTTCGTCGATCTGTGTTCGGATCTCGACGGCTGGGCCTTTCGCGGACAACCGGACGCACGCTGGCATTTGCAAAGTTCGTTGTCGCGCTATCTGCTTGCTTACGTTGCGGACCGCTCGGAATGGCAGGCGCGCGAAGCGCGCGCGATTCGCATTTTCCGGCGCAAGGCTCACAATTACCTTCCAAACCCTGAATTGCTCAACGACGATCTACGTTGCCTGAGCCTGATGCAACATCATGGCGCGCCGACGCGGCTGCTCGATTTCACGAAGTCGCCGTTCGTTGCCGCTTTTTTCGCACTCGAGCGCACGACGACCGATGCCGCGATCTTTGCGCTGAACACCCCGGCGCTATGGCGTAATAGCGCACGCCCGAAAGCGGCGCCGTCGTTGACGCGCGATGAACTCGATCCGCGCGTGAAGGGCAATCTGGAGCGGTATTTCCTCAGCAACGAAAACGAAGTGATCTGGTTCGGCGAGCCCTCCGAAATGGACGGCCGTCTGATTGCGCAATCGGGCACGTTCGTCGTGCCTGGCGTAATCGACCGGCCGCTGCATGCGATTCTCGACGACTACGAAAGCGACGCCGAACTGCTGCGCAAGATCATCCTGCCGCCTGGTTTGCGCAGCGATGCGATGCGCTGGCTATACCGGATGAACATCACGAACGCGTCGCTGTTTCCCGATCTCGATGGCCTCGCGAAGTCGATTGCGGTCGAACTCGAGATGGTGTGGCCGAGCCTGACGTTCGGGTCATAGCCCGCGACGGCGGCAAACGGCGTCCCGTAGCGCGCCTCAAAAACTCAGCGTTTCATGCGCCTTGACGATCGCGCTCGCGATCGTCTCGATCTGCTCGCGCTTAAGCATTGCCTGCGAGCGCAGCAGTTGGTACGCCTCGTCTTCCGACACTTTGCGCGCATCCATCACGATGCGCTTGGCCTGCTGGATCACACGCAGATTCGCCTGTTTCTGTTCGAGCCGCTCGATGTAGCGCTCGCGCATTCTGGACGCCTTGAATTGAGTCAGTGCGACGGCAATCGCGGTAAGCAGCCCGAATGAGCGCACCGGCGATGGAATCGTTGCAAACGCATTCAACCGCAGCACGGCTTCGATCGTGATCGGGTTCTCGTATGTGACGACGGGTATCACGGGCGGCGTCGAGCTCGCGCCGAGCCATGGGAACGAAGTCGCAAGCGTTTCCGGGCGGACCGCCATCACGACGAGCCCGGTGCCCGGCGGCAAGCTGTCGAGGCGCGGCCAGAACACTTCGACATCGCAGCCGATGCGCTGCAATTGAGCGAGCAGTTCTTCGCCATCCTGATCGTGCGGATGAATGACCGCGACTTTCAGCGAGCGCAGATCGCGAAGTATCGCGGGAGTGCCGGTCACCGGTTTCATCGGGCGGCTCCTGAGCGCGCGAGCTCGGGTTGTGCGGCAGCGGTCCACGCGGGTGTCGTATGCGACACGACATACGGGTCAGCTTTCACGCGGCCCGGTGCGCGTCCGATGATGTCGAACTGACCGCGTGCATTGACGCGGCCGATCAGCGGATGCAGGTACGTATGGTTGTTGTGCTCGTCGATGCGCACCCGTCCTTGCGGCGCGTCGTATTCAAGGCCAGGCAGCACGCGAAGCAGCAAGGTGGGATCGTCCGAACCGACCCGGCGGATTGCATCGGCGAGCAGGTGCATCTGGAAATAGGCCGCTTCCCAGCACATGTTGGCCGGCTGCTCGCTGCCGAAGCGCGCCTGGTAGCGCTGCACCGCGGCGACGTTCGCCGGCGTACCGACGCTCTGAAAATAGGTAGCCGACGTGATGTGGCCTTCGGCCAGGTCGCTGCCCATCACGGCGATCTCGGCTTCGCTCGTCATATGGCTCGCAATCGGCATCCGGTAAGGATCGAGTCCGACATGCGCGAATGCGCGATACAGAAGCGGAATGCCTTCGCCGACCACGGTCGAAAAGATGAAATCGGGCGCGCGCTGCTTGATGCGCTGCGCCGCGTCGAGGTAGCTTTGCCACGGCGCATCGAGCGCGAGGTACGTCTCCTCGACTTTCTCGCCGCCTCGTTCGAGAATCAGATCGCTCATCACGCGATTCGATTCATACGGGCAAACGTAGTCCGACCCGATCATGCTGACGCGCAAGCCGAACTGCGCGAGCATGAAGCCGGCTAGCGGCAGCGTGTTCTGATTCGGCGCGGCGCCCGTATAAATCACATTGCGGCTGTATTCGAAGCCTTCGTACGGCGTTGCATAGAAAAGCAGCGCGTTGTGCCGCTCGACGATCGGGATGACGGCCTTGCGCGTGCTCGACATATAGCAGCCGACGATGATCTTCACACGATGTTCGAGAATCAGTTGCTCGGCGAGGTCCGCATAACGGCGCGGCGTGCATTGCGGGTCGAGACAGACGAGTTCGATCGGCCGGCCCGATACGCCGCCCGCGTGGTTGATCTCCTCGGCCGCAAGCATCGTTGCTTGCAACTGCGTAATCTCCGCCGCGGAAGTGACGCCCGAGCGCGAATACAGCACACCGATCCGGATGGGGGCCGACGTAGGGCCCGGCACGTTGCTTGTCATGAGTGTCATTCAAAGGACGTTGCTTGTGCGTGCTGCGCATCGCTGGTGCGGGCATGCACAGTCTGCGTGCGGCCTGCGCGTGCGTGCGAGTGCGCGGCGCCCGTCGATAATGCCCGCTGCGCATCGCGCGGCGCAAGTGAACAATATGCGGAGTGCGTCGCCTCATGCTTTATTGCGCGGTGCTCTGCGCGCCCGACTATCGTTGGCATACCGATTGCTTCTTAGCTTTCGCTGACCCAACGCGCGCAGCGGATCAGCCAACTTCTTTGCGTCGCTCGAGACAAAGGCGTCTTGTGCGGCACCGGCCAAAAAAGCCCGAAACCGGTTCGTCCGGTTTCGGGCTTTTTGCGTTTGCGGTTTTCTCATACACGTCGGAGTGGTGCACATGAAAAGACGTACCTTCCTGTCGGCAGTCGGTTCGGGGTTGGTGACCGCTGCCGGCGCCACGCTGCCCAAAGCCGCGTTTGCCGCGGGCGGCGGCGAGCCGATCAAGCTCGGACTGCTGTTTTCGCAGTCGGGAACGATGGCGAACAACGAGTCGCTGCTGAAGGACACGGCGCTGATGACCATCGATCAGATCAACGCAAAGGGCGGCGTAATGGGCCGCAAATTGCAGGGTGTGGTCGTCGATCCGGGCTCGGACTGGCCGATGTATGCGCAACTATCGAAGCAGCTGATTCAGCGCGACAAATGCGCGGCGCTGTTCGGCTGCTGGACGTCGGTATCGCGCAAGTCCGTGCTGCCGGTCGTCGAAGCGCAGGACAGCCTGCTGTTCTATCCGCTTCACTTCGAAGGCGAAGAGCAGTCGAAGAACGTCGTCTATCTGAATTCGCCGCCGAGCAGTTCGGTACTGCCCGCGGTGGACTATCTGATGAGCGACCAGGGCGGCGGCGCGAAGCGCTTCTATATGATCGGCAGCGACTACGTCTGGCCGCGCACGATCAACAAGATGCTCAAGGGCTATCTGAAGACGAAAGGCATTCAGGAGACCGCGTGGCGCGAACATTACGTGCCGTTCGGTCAGTCGAACTTCCAGACGATCGTGCGCGAGATCAAGGACTTCGCCGCGCAACCTGGTGGCCAGGCAATCGTCGTGATGACCGTGGTCGGCGATTCGATTCCGGCGATGTTCAAGGAAGCGATCAACCAGGGCATTCGCGCGACCGATATTCCGATCCTCGGTCTCGACGTCGTCGATAGCGACCTCGAAGGTCTCGACACGAAGCCGCTGGTCGGCCATCTGAGCTGCTGGTGTTACTTCCAGAACGTCGACACGCCCCTGAACCGCCAGTTCAAGAGCGACTGGAAGAACTACGTGGCCGCGCACAACCTGAAGCACCGGCCCGACATGGTGATCGATCCGATGGTGTCGACCTATCTCGGCCTCAACCTGTGGGCGAAGGCGGCGACGAAAGCGCACTCGACGAGCCCGGATGCGGTGCGCAAGGCGCTGGCGGGCGAAACGGTCGCGGATCCGGCCGGCTACACGGCAAAGATGGACGAAACCACGCAATACCTGTGGCGCGGCGACATGATCGGTTCGATCAACGCGAATCAGGGCTTCGACATCTTGTGGAAGTCGAAGGACATCGTGAAGCCGGTGCCGTTCAGCCCGTATATCGGCAAGGCTTGACGCCGCAGTGGCCCGTTCGCGCCGGTCCGCGCATGGCAATTGCATGGACCGGCGCGGCAGCATCGACCGGAAAACTCGTGTGATCAACATCAGGCAAATCTTCCTCGCCATCGCGGTCGTCACGATGGCGTTCGCAGCGAGCGTCATCGCGGTTACCGCGAACGCCGCGTCGTTGCCGGAAGCCTCGCTGACGGCAGCGGCACCGGCTGCGCGTGCGGCCGCGCTCGCCGCGTTCTGCGCGCAGGACGGCGACAAGGCCGCTGCACTGTCGCGAATCGTCGAACGCGGCGTGTCGACCGATGCGGGCGAACAGGCGTGGGCCATGCGCGTCGTCGATGCGATGCGCAACGGCGCGCTCGTGTGCGGCGACAATGGCCACGCGACGATAGCAGGCAGTCCGGCGCTCGATGCGGCAAGCGGTCAGCCGGCCGCGGGCTCGGGGTCGTCGGCCGATTTGCCATACGTGCCCGGCATTCTGATGATGCGCAAGCTGGCTGTCGCATCCGCGGAAATCAGCCTGTTTTCGCACGACGATGATAAACGCGCGACGGCGGCTCGCCAGGTCGACAAATTCTTCAGCCTGCTCGATCCGGCCATCGTTGCGCGCGCAAGCAAGCAGGAACGCAATCCCGATATCGCCGCCATGCTGACGCTCGCGCTCGCCAAGCGCGGCCTCAACAGCGACGTCAAAGCCGACCGGCTTGCTGCGATCAAAGCGGTCGCGCAAGTGCCGAGCGAAACCGCCCGCACCGCGCTCGCGAACCTGGCCACGCAGGATGCCGTGCGTAACGATCCCGATCTGCGCGCCGCGGTGCAAGGAGCGATGCACGATATCGATACCTGGCTGTCGGTCGGCAAAGCGCTGTCGATACTCTTCAGCGGGCTCAGCTATGCCGGCGTATTGCTGCTGACCGCGCTCGGACTTTCGATCGTGTTCGGCCTGATGGGCGTGATCAATCTCGCGCACGGCGAGTTCATCATGATCGGCGCGTACGCGACGTGGCTCGTCGAACGCTTCATGCAGGCGCATCTTCCCGCGCAATTCGATGCGTATATCTTCGTGGCGATTCCGGTCGCGTTCGTCGTGTGCGCGGTGTGCGGCATGCTGCTCGAGTTCTGCGTGATCCGTTTCCTGTATCGCCGTCCGCTCGAAACGCTGCTCGCGACCTGGGCGGTCAGCATCGCGCTGATCAAGCTCGTGCAGGTGCTGTTCGGCTCGCAGAACCTCGAATTCGTCACGCCGGCGTTTCTGAACGGCGGCGTGCAGGCCGCGCCCGGCTTCTTCGTCACCTATAACCGGCTCTTCGCAATCGGCCTCGCACTGCTGATTTTTGTCGCCACGTTCGCGGTCATCCGGCTCACGAAGCTCGGCCTGCTGATGCGCGCGACCACGCAGTTGCGCGATATGGCGAAGTGCCTGGGCGTGCCCGCCGAACGCATCGACCGCATGGCCTTCGGCATCGGTGCAGGCCTTGCCGGACTTGCCGGCGTCGTGCTCACGCAGATCGCCAGCGTCAATCCATCGATGGGCACGGGCTTCGTCGTCGATTCGTTCATGGTGGTCGTGCTCGGCGGCGCCGGAAGCCTGGTCGGCACCGCGGTGTCGTCGCTCGCGCTCGGGGAGATCAACCAGTTCATCGAGCCGTTCTATGGCGCGGTCGCCGCGAAGGTCGCGGTGCTGCTGCTGATCGTGCTGATCATCCAGAAGCGGCCGCAAGGTCTCTTTGTTCTGAAGACCCGCGTATGAACACATTGCCCGATCCGCATGCCGCCTCGCGGCGCTTCACATTGTCAGGTCTCGCCGCACGATGGATGGGACCGGCAACCGAAGCGTTCGTCGCGCCGTTGCTCATACTCGTCGCGCTCTATCTGCCGTTCGCCTATTTCGTCGTGCCCGAGTCGAACGTGCTGCATCTCTCGTTGTTCGGCATCAACCTGATCGGGCAGATCATGTGCTTTGCACTGCTTGCGCTGGCGCTCGATCTGGTGTGGGGCTACGCAGGCATCCTGAGCCTCGGCCACGGTATCTTCTTCGGCATCGGCGGCTATCTGATGGCGATTTACCTGCTCAACGGCGCCTACGAGCAGACGCACGTGTTGCCCGACTTCATGCAATACATGGGCGCGCACGATTTCCCGAAGTTGTGGACGGTGCTCGCGCGTCTCGACGTCGCCGTTCTTGCCACGATCGTCGTCAGCGCCGTCGTGGCCGGCGTGTTCGGTTTCGTCACGTTCCGCTCGCGGATCAACGGCGTGTATCTGTCGATCATCACGCAAGCGTTGACGTACGCGCTGATGCTGCTGCTCTTCATCAACGACGTCGGGCTCGGCGGCAACAACGGAATGACCGGCTTCACGCAACTCGCCGGTCGTCCGGTTGCGGCCACGGGCACGCAGATAGGGCTGGCGGTCGCGTCGTGCGTGCTGCTGGTGGTGGCGTACCTCGCGGTGCGTTATCTGACGCGTTCCGCGTTCGGCCGCGCCCTCATCGCGGTGCGCGACGACGAAGCGCGCATGCGCTTTCTCGGCTATCGCACGCATACGCTGAAACTCGTGGCATGGTGCCTCTCGGCCGTGCTCGCCGCGCTGGCCGGCATGCTGTACGTGCCGCAGGTCGGCATCGTCAATCCGACCATCGTCTCGCCGCAACTGTCGGTCGAAATCGCAGTGTGGGTGGCGATCGGCGGGCGCGGCACGCTGGTCGGTGCGATCCTCGGCGCCATTCTCGTGAACGGCATCAAGTTCTGGCTCACCGCGGAATTGCCTGCCGTCTGGCCGTTCATTCTGGCCGGCGTCACGTTGCTGATCGTCGTGTGCTTCAGCCACGGCGTATGGGGCACGTTCAGGGCGGCGGTCGAGCCGCACAAGGATGCGCGCCGATGAACCCGACACCGCAAACGGCGATCTACATCAGCGGCCTGTCCGTCACGTTCTCGGGTTTTGCCGCGATCACGAACCTGTCGATGGAATTTCGCTACGGAGAGATCCGCGCGATCATCGGGCCGAACGGCGCCGGCAAAACGACGCTGATGGATGTGATCACCGGTAAAACGCGGCCGGCGGCCGGCGAGGTATTCCTCAACAAGGTGACGAATCTAGCGGCGCTAGACGAAACCGCGATCGCGCGTCTCGGCATCGGCCGCAAATTCCAGAAGCCCAGTGTATTCGAAGCACTGCGCGTGCGGGAAAACCTCGAGCTTGCGATTCGCAACGGGCGCGGCTATGCCGATATGGTGCGCTCGCGTTTGACCCAGCGGCAGCACGCGCGCATCGACGAAGTGCTGGACACGATCAGTCTCGCAGCCGAAGGCGAACGCATGGCGGGCACGCTGTCGCACGGGCAGAAGCAATGGCTCGAGATCGGCATGCTGCTCGTCGCCGACCCGCACGTGATCCTGCTCGACGAGCCGGTGGCCGGCATGACCGATCACGAAACCTCGCGCACGGCGGAGCTGATCGCACGGCTCAAGGCGCCCGAGCGGGCAGTGATCGTCATCGAGCACGACATGGACTTCGTCGGCGAGATTGCCGATCTTGTCAGCGTGCTGCACGAAGGCAAGCTGCTCGGCGAGGGATCGATGGCGAGCGTGCGCGCCAATCCCGAAGTGATTCGCGTCTATCTGGGGCGCTGACGATGCTGACCATTTCATCGCTGAACCAGTACTACGGCAGCAGCCATACGCTGCGCGACGTATCGCTCGACGTGGCGGACGGCGCCTGCACGGTGGTGCTCGGCCGCAACGGCGTCGGCAAGACGACGCTGCTCAAATGCCTCGTCGGCCTGTTGCCCGTAAAGGCCGGCGGTATCGCGCTCGACGGCCGCGAAATCACGCGCACGCCGTCGCACCGGCGCGTCGCCGCTGGCCTCGGCTATGTGCCGCAAGGCCGCGATATCTTCCCGCTGCTGAGCGTCGAGGAAAACCTGCGCATCGGCGCGTATGCCGGCGAACGCAGCGTAGCACGCAACGGCAGGCAGTTTACGTTCGCCGATGTGTTCCAGACATTCCCCGTATTGAAAGCAATGCGCCGGCGCATTGCAGGCAATCTCTCCGGCGGCCAGCAACAGCAGCTCGCGATCGGCCGCGCGCTGCTGACCAACCCGAAGCTGCTGATTCTCGATGAACCGACCGAAGGCATTCAACCGTCGATCGTGATGGAAATCGAGGCGGTCATCCGTTCTTTGAAAGGCTCGCTGTCGATCCTGCTCGTCGAACAGTTTTTCGATTTCGCACAGGCGGTGGCCGACGACTACGTCGTGCTCGTGCGCGGCCAAGTGGTGTCCGCCGGCCGTGGCGACCAGATGGAGGCGAACAACGTCAGGGCGCTGATCTCGGTTTGAACATGTCGCCCACTTCCGATCAACCTCACAGGAACACACGTAGATGAACTGGCTTTCACAATCGATCATGTACACACGCGGGGTCGCGCGCGGCCAGGTCGGCGCGACGCACGAATTGACCGAAGCGCGACAGGGCACCTTTCACTACACGATGGGCCCGTATTCGGAGCCCGTATTGCATATCGCGCCGGGCGACCGGGTCGTCGTCGAAACGCGCGACGCATTCGACGGCAAGATCCGCACCGAAAAGGATCTGCCGAGCCAGCATCTGAAGGTGCCGTTTCTGAATCCGCAGAACGGCCCGATCATGATAGACGGCGCGGAAAAGGGCGACGTCGTCGCCGTGTACATCGAGTCGATGCAGCCGCGCGGCGACAATCCGCGCGGCACGTGCTGCCTGATTCCGCGCTTCGGCGCGCTGACCGGCACCGAATACACGGCCACGCTGAATGAGCCGCTGCCCGAAATCACGCGCAAGATCGACCTCGACGAAGACGGCGTGTACTGGAGCAAGCGCATCAAGCTGCCGTACAAACCGCATATCGGCACGCTGAGCCTGTCGCCGGAAATCGATTCGATCAATTCGCTGACGCCCGACAACCATGGCGGAAACATGGACGTGCCCGATATGGGCCCGGGCAGCATCACCTATCTGCCGGTTCGTTCGCCCGGCGCGCGCCTCTTTATCGGCGACGCGCATGCGTGCCAGGGCGATGGCGAAGTGTGCGGCACGGCCGTGGAATTCCAGAGCACGACGACGATTCACGTCGATCTGATCAAAGGCTGGCAGATCGACTGGCCGCGCCTCGAGACCGACCGGCTGCTGATGACGATCGGCAGCGCCCGGCCGCTCGAGGACGCAACGCGTATCGCGTATCACGAACTCGTGCGCTGGCTCGAGCTCGAGTACGGATTCGACCGTTGGGATGCCTACATGATGCTGAGCCAATGCGGCAAGGTGCGCCTTGGCAACTTCGTCGATCCGAAATATTCGGTCGGTGCGGCGATCGACAAGAAATATCTGGCGCCCGAAGCGGCGTAGAGGAGACCGGCTCATGGACCTTAAGCTCAAAGGATTGAAGGCGCTCGTCACGGGCGGTACGCGCGGCATCGGGCTTGCGATAGCCGAAGCTTTTGTCGACGAAGGCGCCGACGTCGCGCTGTGCGCACGCGACGGCGCGGCGGTCGAACGAACGGTGGCCGATCTCGCACAACGCGCTGCCGGAACCGTACGCGTGAGCGGCTCGGCCGTCGACGTATCGGATGGCGAAGCATTGCGAGCATGGACGCGCACGGCCGCGGAATATTTCGGCGGACTCGACATCGTCGTCGCGAACGTCAGCGCCTTGTCGACCGCGGACGAACTTGCGTCGTGGCAGGCGGAGTTCGAGACCGATCTGATGGGCACGGTGAACCTCGTGCATGCGGCAATGCCGTTCCTCGAGGCAAGCAAAGCGCCATCGATCGTCGGCATTTCCAGCGTGTCGGCGCGCGAGATCGATTTCGCGGCGGGGCCCTACGGCACGTTCAAGGCGGCGGTCGTGCATTACGTGCAAGGGCTTGCTTATCAGCTCGCGCCAAAGGGCATTCGCGCGAATACCGTGTCGCCGGGCAATACCTATTTCGCGGGCGGCTTGTGGGAGCACATCGAACGCAACGACCCGAAGCTGTTCGCGGATTCGCTCGCGTTGAATCCGACCGGCCGCATGGCGAAACCCGAGGAGATTGCGAATGCGGTGGTATTCATCGCGAGTCCGGCGGCGAGTTTCGTCAGCGGAACCAACCTCGTGGTGGACGGTGCGCTGACGCGCGGCGTGCAGTTCTGAGGCGCGGCAAACAGAGTTCGACTGAAACGGTTTGATCGAAACAAATCATACAAGGAGCCATACAACAATGAAGCGCATCTCTTTCGCGGCGGCGGCAGCCGCACTGCTTGCATCCGTCGTGACCGTTCATACGGCGTTCGCCGCCGACCCGATCAGGATCGGCGTACCGGTGGGCCTGAGCGGCGCGAACAGCGTCGTGGCGCCGTCCGTCGTGCAATCGGCGCAACTCGCGGTCGACGAGATCAATGCGAAAGGCGGCATTCTCGGCCGCCAGGTCAGCCTCGAAGTGGCCGATGACGGCAGCGGCGCGGCCGGCGCGCAAAAGGCCTTCGATTCGCTGATCTTCGACAAGAAGGTCAATGCGCTGATCTCGATGGAAACGAGCGCCGCGCGCAATGCCGGTTTGCCGATCGTCTCGCGCGGCAAGGTGCCGTTCATCTATACGTCGTTCTACGAAGGCCGTTCGTGCAACCGCTATATGTATGTCGACGCATGGGTGCCGGACCAGCAGGTCGCCCCGATCGTCGATTACTTCATGAAGCAGAAGCAGGCCAAGACGTTCTTCCTGATCGGCAGCGATTATGCATTCGGCCGCGGCATGCTCGACTTCACGAAGAGCTACATCGAGAAGCAGGGCGGCAAGGTGGTCGGCAACGAATATCTGCCGATGGACGGCTCGGACTGGACGCCGATCATCAGCAAGCTGCAGGCGGCGAAGCCTGACGCGATCATCACGTCGACGGCCGGCGGCGCGCCGAACGTCACGCTGACGAAACAGCTGCGTGCGGCCGGCGTGAAACTGCCGTACGGCAATCTCGCCGTCGACGAAGGCACGGCAAAGAGCATGGGCGCCGATGCGGCAGGCATCTATATTTCCGGCTCGTATGTGACGAACATCGACACGCCTGCCAATCAACAGTTTCTTGCGGCGATGCAAAAGCGCTTCGGCGCCGATCTGAAGACGCCGAACGATCTGTCGGTGCCCGAATACGAAGCGATCTATCTGTACAAGGCCGCGGTTGAAAAAGCCGGCACCGTCGATACCGCGAAAGTGATTCCCGCGCTCGCGCAGGTGTCGTTCGACGGCCCGCGCGGCAAGATCCAGATGGACAAGCAGCGTCACACGCCGCTCACGATGTATCTCGGCCAGGTGCAGGCGGACGGCTCCGTCAAAGTGATCGAGTCGTTCAAGAACGTCGATCCGGGCGCGCAATGCCCGGCGCTCAAGTAAGCGCAGCGAGGCGACCGCGATGCTGAATCTGAGCCTCGATATCGTCACGACCGCAGCGATCCTGTTTATCGTATCGACCGGATTGCTGCTCGTATTCGGCGTGATGAAAATCATCAACTTCTCGCACGGCGCATTCCTGACGACGGGCGGTTATGCAAGCGTGATCGTCGCGCAGGCGGGGCTCGGCTGGTGGTGGAGCATTCCGTGTTCGCTCGCGATCGGCTTCGTGCTCGGCATGGCGGTCGAACGCTTCATCGTGCGGCCGCTCTATGCGCGTCCGCTCGATGCGATTCTCGCGACCTGGGGCCTCGGTATTATCGTCGGCCAGCTGATCACGCTCGCGTTCGGGCGCGGCGTGCAGATGGTCGCGAGTCCGCTGACCGGCGCCGTTCACTGGCTCGGCGCGCAGTATTCGGCATACCGGCTCGTCCTCGTCGGCGTCGCGTTGGTCATCGCGCTTGCGCTCGGCTGGCTGCTCAACGGCACGCGTCTCGGTCTGCAAACACGCGCCGTCATCATGAACGAAGCGCTCGCGCGCGGTCTCGGCATCAGCAGTGCGCGCGTGCGGTTCATCACGTTCTGCACGGGCGCGGCGCTCGCGTCGCTGGCCGGCTGCCTGATCACGCCGCTCGCGAGCGTCGATCCGAATATGGGCGTTGCGTGGGTGGTGGGCGCATTCATGCTCGTGCTGGTAGCGGGCGCGTCGCTCGTCAATCTTGCAGTGGCAAGCGCGGTGCTCGGCGGCGCGCAGGTGCTCGTCAGCACCTTCGTCAATCCGGTGCTCGGCGGCCTGACGATCGCGGTGCTCGCGGCGTTGCTGCTGCGTATCAGGCCGGAGGGCTTTGCTCGTGGCTGATCCTGTTTCGACCATGCCGTTGCGCGTGCCGGTCGCGCGGCCGTGGCGCATGCCGCTCGTCGTGAGCGTGGCCGCGCTCGCCGTGCTGGCGGTGGGCAGCATTGTGCTGCCGACCTTTCTCGTCAATAACCTGATCCGCTCGTTTCTGTATGCGGCGCTTGCGTTGACCGTCGATCTGCTGTGGGGTTACACAGGCATCCTGACGTTCGGGCAGTCTGCATTCTTTGGCATCGGCGCCTATGCGGCGGGGCTCGTCTTCGTGCACGCGGGCTATTCCCCGCTGCTCGCGGCAGGCGCGCTCGCCGCGGGACTCGCGGCCGCATGGCTCGTGTCGCGCGCGATCGGCTGGCTCGCGTTTTATCACGGCGCTTCGCCGCTCTATGCGTCGGTCGTGACACTCGTGTTGCCGATCGTGCTCGTGCAGGCGATCTATTCGGGCGGCGAATTCACCGGCTCGAGCAGCGGGCTGTCGGGTTTCGACAGCATCGACCTGCCGCTCCCGGCGTGGTTTTTTATCGCCGGCGCTTTCCTCACGCTGGTCGCGGCGATCGCGTGGCTGTTCGTGCGCAGCGATGCGGGCCGGCTGCTGGTTGCGATTCGCGAGAACGAGTCGCGCTGCGAATATCTGGGCATCGACGTATCGCGCTACAAGGCCCGGCTGATGGACACATGCGCGCTCGTCGCCGCCTTCGCGGGCTTTCTGTTCGCGTGCGTGCAGATGGTGGTGGCGCCCGAGTATGCAGGCTTCGTGTTCGGCACCGAACTCGTGATCTGGGTCGCGCTCGGCGGACGCGGTTCGCTGCTGGGCCCGATCGTCGGCGCGCTGCTCATCGATACAGGCAGTGCGTATCTGAGCGGCGACCTGCCGTATATCTGGACGCTGCTGATCGGCATCGCCTTTGTCGTCGTGATCGTCGCGATGCCGCGCGGACTCGCGCCGCTCGTCGCGGATGGCGTGCGCCGCGCGCTGCCGCGCCGCCGGGGCGCGGCGCCGGTTGCGGTTACGTTCGTTGCGGCGCCCGCGCGCGAGCGCGAAGGTCCGGGAGGGGGCGAAGCTCAGGGGACGCCGGCCCCGGCGCTGTCGCTGCGCGACATACACAAGCATTTCGGCAGTCTCAAGGTGCTCGACGGCATCAGCTTCGACGCGCATGCCGGCGAGTTGCTGAGCCTGATCGGACCGAACGGCGCCGGTAAAAGCACGCTGATGCGCTGCATTGCCGATGGCGCGCAACGTTCGGGCGGCACTGTCGAGATCGGCGGCGCCGAGATCCGGCGGCTTGCGCCTTACGACTGCGTGGCGCTTGGCGTCGGACGCAAATTCCAGACGGCGACCGTATTCGACTCGCTGAGCGTGGCCGAAGCGTTGCGGATCGCGCGCTATCGCGTGGCGCGGCCGTCGAGATGGCAACGCGCGACGACGCTCGAGTTGCCGCAGCCCGCGCTCGACGTGCTGCGGCTGACGGGCCTCGATCGCATACCGGAGCGGCCGTGCCGGTATCTGTCGCACGGCCAGAAGCAGGCGCTCGAACTCGCCATGGTGCTTGCGCTCGAACCGCGCACGGTGCTGCTCGACGAGCCGACCGCGGGCCTCACGAAGCAGGAGCGCACGCAGATCGGCTCGATCTTCGTCTCGCTCGCAACGCGCTACCGGATGTGCCTGCTGCTCGTCGAGCACGACCTCGATTTCGTGCGGCAAATCAGTTCGCGCATCGTCGTGCTGCATCAGGGGCGCATTGTGATGGACGGCGGCGTCGACGAAGTCGTGAACTCGGACCTCGTGCGCGCCGTGTATGCGGGCGAATCGCACACGGGGGCGGCCGGCACAGGGAGCGGCGCATGAGCACATCGCCTGCAATCGATATCGGCGCGCTGCAAAGCGGCTATGGCGAAGCGATGGTGCTCAAGGGCATCGACCTCACGCTTGCGCGCGGCGAAGTAGTCGCGATCATGGGCAAGAACGGAATGGGCAAATCGACGCTGCTGAAGACGTTGATGGGCTATATCCGGCCGAAAAGCGGCGACGTCGCGCTGTTCGGCGAGCGCATCACGGGCCTGCCGCCGAACCGCATCGCGCGGCGCGACGTCGCTTACATTCCGCAGGAACAGGCGCTGTTCCAGGATCTGTCCGTCGAGGAAAACCTGAAGCTCGCGCTCGCGCGCGACCGCGATTTCAAGCCGCTTTTTGCACGCATCGAAGACCTGTTCCCGTTTCTGAAGCAGCGTTTGCGGCAGAAGGCGGGCACCTTGTCGGGCGGCGAGCAGAAGATGCTGCTCGTGGCCCGCGCGCTGATCCGCGAGCCGAAGCTGATCCTGATCGACGAAATCACCGAGGGCATGCAGCCGTCGGTGATCGAACGGCTGGTCGGCATCCTGACGCGCGAGCGCGACCGCTCCGGCACATCAATGCTGCTCGTCGAGCAGCACGTGCACTTTGCGTTCGCCGTTGCGAACCGCTATGCGGTGCTCGAACTCGGCGAAATTCCGGCCGCGGGTTCGACGTCCGACCCGGCAGCGCACGAAACCGTTGCGCGCTTTCTATCGCTTTAGCCACGGAGACCGCTTTTCATGACATTTTCGATTGTCGCGCGTTGCCCGGCCACCGGCGCCCTCGGCGTGGCTGTCAGCACCGCCGTGCCAGCCGTGGGTGCGATGTGCATCTATGTGCGCGCGGGCGTCGGCGCAGTGTCGACGCAATCGTGGGTCAATCCGTATCTCGCGCTCGACGCGCTCGCGCTGCTCGAGCAAGGCGCCGACGCGGAGAGCGCGCTCGCGCAGGCGCTCGGCGGCGACCCGGCCGCGGATTTGCGGCAGATCGGCATGATCGGCAGCCGCGGGCACGGCGCGGCATGGACCGGTGCGCAATGCACGAGCGTGGCCGGGCAGCGCACCGGTGCAACCTATTCGGTTCAGGGCAACATGCTGGTCGGGGCCGCGACGCTCGATGCGATGCAGGCCGCGTTCGAAGCAACGCCGGACCTCACGCTCGAAGAGCGGTTGATGCAGGCGCTCGAAGCGGGGCAGGCCGCGGGCGGCGACATGCGCGGACAGCAATCGGCGGCGCTCAAGGTCATGCGCGACGACGCCTATGCATGGGTCGATCTGCGCGTCGACGAACATGAGAACCCGGTAGCCGAATTGCGGCGCGTGTTCGAGCTCGCGCGACACCAGGTTGCACCGTTTGTCGAAAGCATGCCGACGCGCGACGACCCGGGTCGCGCGCCGTCGGACGCGGTCACGCGGATGCTGCTGACGCCGCCGCCGGCGCGTCCGGGAGCGACGCGGCGGGCGCACGGGAGGGCGGACGAACGCATCGATGCGCTCGCGCGCTGGATCGGCATCGAGTTCGCGGACGATCGCATCGCGCACAATCTGTCGGTGTACGGAACGATCCTCGCGGAGATCGACAAGCTGCGTACGCTCGATCTGTCGGATCGTCATCCGGCGATCGTGTTCGACATCGCGCGTCTTTATCGCACGATGGAGCGCCCATGAGCGATATCGAAGATCTCACTTCACTTGCCGCACGCATCGCCGATGGCGATGTCTCGCCGAAGTCGGATCGTAGCCATGTCGTTCTGTGAGCCAAGGAGTTGGTAGAATGTTTTGTCTTCCTAAGACCGCTT